>CAYGVN010000095.1:0-1545 GCA_964353445.1 Candidatus Woesearchaeota archaeon | reverse complement strand
TAGAACATAAGAATATTGGTTCTTTGCCAACTTTTAAATTTTTTATTTTAACCATTGTTTATTTAACAAGAACGATTAATCTTTTAAGTTTTCCTCGGTTTTTTCTTTCCCTAAAAAATTCTTTGAATTTTTGGGGCCCAGAAAAGCTTCGCTTTTCTCTTGTTTGCTCGGACAATTTGGATTCGGGCAGAACTGCCAGGGCTTCCTGCCTTTTGTATAAACTGCTATTTTTGGCGTGCTGCAGGATTTGCATTTTACTTTTAATATTTTTAATTTGCCGCTCTGCGGAAGAGACCAGGTTGTCTCGCATTGCGGATAAGCTGAGCAGGCGATGAATCTCTTGCCTGTTTTTCTCGATTCAATAATTCTCATATTTCCCTTCCCGCATTTCAGGCAGGTCATCAGGCTGGACTGCTCCCTTTCTGTCTGCTGCTGGGACTGGACAATTTCCTTGCCGATTTCATATTTGTGGGCATTGAATTCATTGATTATTTTTATCAAAATGTGGCGGGCTTCTGCCAGAACTTTTTCTTTCTTTAGGTCGCCCTTTCTTATTTTTTCCATTCCATGCTCAAACTTCCTTGTCAGCTCTTTTGAAAGAATTTCAGGCGCATATTTTTGGAATGTGCTCACTATATGCTTTCCAAGCTCTGTAACTTGAATAGAAGTCTCTTTGATGTAATTGCGCTGATATAAAGTATCTATAATTGCTGCTCTTGTTGCTTTTGTCCCCAGCCCCTGCTTCTCCAGCTCTTTTATTATCGAAGCCTGGGTATATCTTTTGGGAGGCTCTGTCTGCTTTTTTTCTTTGTTTGGTTCGTGCTCCATTGCCTGGCCTTTCTTGAGCGAAGGAAGCTCAACTTCCTCTTTTCTGACATATGGCTTGTACAAGTCCTGCCAGCCAGGTTTTGTTGTTCTGCTTCCTTTTAGGATAAACGGCTCTTTTTCAACTTCAAAAGTGATTGTTGTTGTTTCTCTTGTTGAAGAATCTCCGAACGTTGCAATGAATCTCTTGGCAATCAAATCATAAATTGAAAACTGCTCTCTTGTCAATGACTTTGGAAATTCTCCTGTCGGATAGATTGCAGGATGAGCTGGGTCTGTTTTCTTGCCATTATGCGGTTTGAGAGCTGATGAAAGCTTTGAAATTAAAATCTGGTAATTTGGCTGGTTTGATAGTTTTGCAAATATATTTTTATATCCAATTGCAGGCGGAAGCTGCTGGGAGCTTGTTCTTGGGTAGGAAATAAGAGCTGCTGTATAGAGGTCTTGCGCTAAACGCAGAGTCTCTTTTGGAGAAATTCCAAAGCAGCGGTATGCTTCTATCTGCAGGCTGGTTAAGTCAAAAGGAACTGGCGGAAGAATTTCCTGGCTTGAGATATCTGTACCTGAAATAATAGCTGGCCTGCCTTTTATTTTATCAAAAATAGCTTTTGCCTGCTCTTCTTCCCAGAACTTATCTATTTTGTGAATTGCTTTGTAAGCTTCGCCATTTATATTAAGCAAAATAAATATCTGCCAATATGTTTTTGGAACAAACTTTTC
>CAYGVN010000094.1:0-1590 GCA_964353445.1 Candidatus Woesearchaeota archaeon | reverse complement strand
TAAAACCAATTATTTTTTGGCGTTTGACAACTAAGTTTAATCTAATTTTTTCTTCTATATCTTCTATTAATTCTTTTACAGTCTTTTCATGTTCTTCTATAGAGGACATACTATATCTAAAAAAACAGCATTTATATACTTTTCTGTTATTGATAACAGAATTTATGTTATTGATAACATACATTAAAACAGCTTCTTCTGAACTAAATTAGTTTTTTTGTCAGGCTGTTCTCTGTCTTTTTCCAAGAAAACTGCTTTTCCGTCCATGACTGCCTTCCCATACTCCCCGTCATACCCTGGAATTACCTTGATTTTCCCCTCTCTGTTCAGTAAAATCTGCTCCGCAAGCTTTAAGTCAGCCCCATTTTTCAAAAATTCTTCTTTCTCAATATGTAGGAGAACTCTAAGCTCATTTCCAAACTTCTCAATCATGCTGTTGTAAACGCCCCATGCCTTTTTGCTTGCTATCCCAATGCCATAAGTTAATGAAATTATTTCATGCAAAGGCAAAATCTCAAAGTAAGGCTTCCTATTTTTGTGTTGTTCTACATTTTGGTCTGTCAGTTTTTCAACTCTGTTCTCAACTCCTATCACAAGTGGCTTCTTGCATATCGGGCAGATATTATTTATCTTTTTGCATTCCTGCGGCGAGCATGAAAAATTGCAAAGCCTGTGCCCATCCCAGTGGTATTTTCCATAAGCAGGGTTTGTTTCAACAGTCCCATAAATCTTATTTTCTCTTATCTCGGTAATTATATCTTTATAGCTGTCAGCCTTGTTGAAAATTGTTGCTTCTCTCCCAAGCCTCCATGGCCAAAATGAATGGCTGTCTGAAAAACTTACAATTGCCTTGTCATTCAATTCCTTGATGTGCCAATTCATCAATGGGTCGCTTGACATTCCTGTTTCAATTGCATGAATATTCTCAAATTCTTTTCCAAAAGCTTCTTTCAGGCTGTCAAATCCGCTCTCGCTTCCAAAAATTCCGAACCACGGCGTCCATGCATGCCCGGGTATTACCTCAATATCCTCGCTGATTTCTTTCATTTTTCGCGTAAATTCCTCGCACGAAATGCCAAAAATCGGCCTGCCGTCATAATCTCTCCTGCCCTTTGTATCAAGATATTTATTTATTTTGTCAACAATTTCAAAATTCGGCACAAGCAAAACCAAATGCACTCTTCTTCCTTTCCCGCCCTGAGTAAAAACAAGGCTTATTTCTCCTGTCAAAATGAATTTAAATCCTGTTTTGGAATAAAAAATTCCTTTCCCCCCTTTATTAATAAGATTTTCCTTCAGCTCTTTCAGCCAAATCGGGTGCGTGAAATCCCCTGTTCCGAGAATATCAAGCCCTTTTACGCGAGCCCATTTTTCAAGGTTGGCAATATCAAGGTTCTTGCTGCATGCCCTTGAATATTTTGAATGTATGTGCAAGTCCGCAAAAACAAGTTCATTTTTGGTTTTTGAAGAGCCTGTAAAATCTTTTTCCATTAATAAACCAAATTACTAAAGTTTTTAATTCTTTCTTTAAAGATTTGACTTTTTCTTTTATGTGTGGTTTTGCGGGGGTACTGTTGACACCTGTCCACT
>CAYGVN010000093.1:0-1650 GCA_964353445.1 Candidatus Woesearchaeota archaeon | reverse complement strand
GAGCTTCTGCAACACCCGGTATAGGCTGAACATTACCATAACCAGCGCCCACTAATTCATCTACGAAAGTTTGAAGCTCAGATAATATCCCCACCAAATCACTTGCAAATTCTACTTCTACTTGTTTTCTATTTTGTATCAGCTTAATTGAAATGCCTTCTAGGGTTGTGAGCACTTCATTAAGTTGTGTAATTTCTTCCTGACCTGCTTGTTTTTCAATAGCAGATGTTTTAATCATATAAAGACTATTTTGAAGATTAGCCACCTTATTTAAAATTTCGTCATTCTTAATAATTCCTTGTATACGGCAAGACTGACAAGCGGGATCTACCACGGCGCTTAATTCTATAAACTTAATCCCATAATTATATTCAAAAACTGGTTCCTTATGAAATTCTTTTACTTCCCCAGTAACAACATTTTTAGCCCTACCGGAAAATGTTCTACCTTTTCTTTCTTTGATATGGCTACAGTACTGCTCGGTTTTTTCGGCACGATTTCCGCAGATATTACAGACACTATATTCAACAGAGCAACCCATACTAACACCATTAATGTACTCTTCCTCAATGCTTCTACAGATATGCGGATAAGCTTCTCTATCAACAAAGGATATAGTATAAATAGATTTTTCTTCCGGTACCCACTCCGCAAAAATAATTTTACCTCTTGCGTTTTCTACGTTTTGGTTATCGTGGTTAGTGAAGAATGGAACCCCCTCAAAAGTCTTATAAGATTTTATAAGCTGCTCTTCTGAAAAATAATCACCATTAGAATTAGGCTCATCTGCTTTAATAGCCTTAGATCTAAAAAACAATGCCGTAGGATGTTTCTTAAGTTCTGCTTCAATAATCTTGGCTTTCTGACTACCGGGTTCAATCTTAATAGTTCCAGAAGCGGTCTTAATCATTTTAGTATCGCCCTGTAAATCAAAGCTTAGGGCAACCATATCTTCTGGACACTTAGCAATTTTATAAATCATTAGAATTTCTCCACATATTTACGAATAACCTTATGAACCTCTTCGGCGGCTTCATCTTTGTTATCCGCATCTAATTCTGCTGCAATTTTAATAAGGTTTTTAATAGTCTTACCCATAAGCTCTTCTAGATTTACTTCTGCGTGTTCTGGTTGTGGTTCTGGAATTGGCTCAGGGGTAACAGCCGGTTTCTTTGACGGGGTTTTTTTAGCATCCGGCATTTGAGATCCAATATCTTTTTGTATTTGTTCAGGACTGGTAATTTCTGGCTTTAACTCTTGCCCTCTATCCGCAGCTTGTTTTTCGGCTTTCCATCTCATTAAATCCTGACTGGTATAATTTTCAAAATTCTCAGGAGGATTAAATATAATTGCATTAGGACTTCCTAGCATGGTTTGAGTATTAACATCTGTAGGCTGACTTGAGAAATAAACCGCAGCCATTTCAAAGGCAGACTTCAAATCGCTATATCCCTGACCCTCTCTCATGCTATCTACAGTAGAATTAGTATCTGAAAGAACCTGAGCAATATCTTTATTACCCTCTTGTCTCTGGCTATTTATATTATCAATTTGACGGCTTACTTCTTCTGGAGTTATGGTAATAGGTGGCTGATTCTTTCTTGTTCGTCTAACATTAACTGCTCTCCTTAGTGGATCGGAATTCAGTCT
>CAYGVN010000092.1:0-1793 GCA_964353445.1 Candidatus Woesearchaeota archaeon | reverse complement strand
GCTTCTAGTCGACTTTTCCGGAGAATATTAGAAAAAACTGGCATTTCTAACATTTCAAAAAAAACAGCTAATTGACCGGATTCACAAACAGGACAAGAAAATGCAGCTGAATTTGTAGAAATACTGCGTTTTTCAAACAACATAGCTATAAATCAACTTACTTCTTTTCAAACATATATGCTTTTGTAGTATATAGCGTATTATAGACATAGCAGCGCGTTTTTTGCGTTTTCATCGTTAGTTTACCTCTTCTCTACTTCCGGAAATCTAAGTGCGGTAAAATTTATAAACAGTCTAGACCTTGCAAGGTATGCTCTAAAATTAACCGTTATTGCAGTCATTGGTTTTCCTCTAGGATTAATGGCATGTTAATTTTGGCGTCTTGGGATCAATTGTTACTTCGCTTGCATACGACCTCCCAAGCATTTCATGAGATGATGTTTCACCTGTTCAATTAGAAAGTCGAGTGATATAAGAAAACTTTTTTAAGAATAACAAAATTGTAAATTCACAATATTAAAATTCCAAAAAACACTCATCCTTCAGAATAAGATATTAATTGAAGTACAATAAAGGTTAATGAATGCTCAAGACAAAGAAAACGAAAATTAATCAAGATGTATTAACAGTACTCATTATAGGAACGGCACTGATAACAGGCATAACCATGATCGTGCTATCTGCACTGAATGGTTCATCATTTCTCGCTATTCTCGGAGTCTCTGTAGCCTTCTGGAGTATGTTGCTTCTTTTCTTTACTCCAACGAGACATGCGTTTCTGTCTTTGTTGAAGGCATCTGCAAGTGCAAGCGGAAGCAACATTGAACGCTCCCTGCTAGAGTTTGGTTTGGCTGAAAAGGGGGTATATTTGCCACCACAAAACCTTCGAAATTTCGAGTCTAGCCTTGTGTTCGTGCCTAAAACGCTTGGTATGACTCTACCTGCATCTGATGAAACAGTTGATAAGTTATTCAATAATGGGAAAACCGGGTTGCTTTTCACTCCTCCTGGATTTGCTCTTTCCGTGATGTTTGAAAAGGAACTTGGCTTGTCTTTCAGAAAAATTTCGCTGCCTCAAATTCAGAGTTTGATAAAGAAATTATTTTTCAACCTGAAATTTGCGGAAGATGTTCAAGTTACAATCCAAGATAGAACCATCACCTTGGAAATAACAGGCAGCATATTCAACACGCTTTGCCAAGAAACCAGGAATAATCAACCCCGAACCCATGCTCAAGTCGGATGCATTTTGGCGAGTGCTTTCGGGTGTGCATTTGCCAAAGCCTCGGATCAGCCGATAACAATCCAAAAAGATACATTAAACCCCGATACTAGAACGCTCATCATAGAGTATCGTATGGAAGAAGTGTAAACATGCTACTGCCTCCCTTGACTGTCTCAGATCTAAGTATTCTTCTGGCCATAAGCGCGATTCTTCTCCTTGTTACCTCTGAAATTATACCTTATATATTCGGAGAAAAGACATTAGTCTCGGAGATTGATAAACTTCGAAACTTGGCGATAGTAATAGGTGTACTATTTTTGATGACTTTCGTCATAGATAAATTCATCATAATCTCAGGCCTTAAGTCGTAATAAGATTTTAGATAAAAAAAATAATGACCGACTCACGAGAAGTCATACTTCGTAGAAGATAATAAACTATTATAAGTAGTGATCATTATTGAAAACTAATTCAGAAAAATGATTCAATTAATACAATTATTCTAATTCTTAAAGACAAAATACTACAAGATTGTCAAGTGATTAATTTATTTCACATTTTAGGTGCA
>CAYGVN010000091.1:0-1813 GCA_964353445.1 Candidatus Woesearchaeota archaeon | reverse complement strand
GATAATGTTGGAGTAACAAGCTCTCACTACACTCTGCATGTGCATATGGGGCAGCATGCATTCATGCCTCCTGAAAAATTTAGCCCGACTGATTATCTAACTGACATTTATACATGGCTGATTAAAGGATTGAAAATTCCAAGCAGAGAGCTTACATTCCACGAGGATGTCTGGGCTGGAGGAGGGAGTTTTGGAACTTCATTTGAATTCTTCTGCAGAGGGCTTGAAATAGGAAACCAAGTTTATCATTGGTTCAGGGGCACGCCCAAAAATTTCAAGCCGCTTGAATTGAACGTCCTCGACATGGGAGAAGGCTTGGAGAGAACTGCATGGATAACTCATGGAACACCGACGTCGTATGAAATCGCCTTTGACCCTGTGGACAACAAATACATGAACAAAATTGGATTGAAATATGACAAGAAGCTTTTTGCCAAATTTGCACCTTATGCTGGATTTTTGAATGTTAATGAAGTTGAAAATATAGAAGATGCTTGGAAAAATGTCGCCAAAAAAGTAGGCGTTACATCTGATGAGCTGAAATCTGTAGTTCTGCCGCTCAAGGCATTTTATTCTGTGCTCGATCATTCGAGAACTCTTCTTTTTGCAATTGCAGACGGAGCACTGCCGTCTAATTCAGGCGGAGGATATAATTTAAGATTTATTTTAAGGAGGGCGCTGAGATTTATAGAGCAGTTTGGCTGGGATATTAGTTTGATAGATTTAGCAGGCGATCATGCCAGAGCATTTACTGGCAAAAGAGCAAGAACAAGATACGGCGCTGATAAAGAGGAAGAGCTTGTTGAAGTTGGGCTGCAGCCGATGTTTGACGAGCTTATTGAAAAACTGCCTGACGTGGAAAAGGTGCTTGAACACGAAGAAGCAAAATATAAAGAAACAAAACAACGCGCAGCTTCTGTGCTTGGAACATTATTTGAAAAGAAAAAAACAATAAGCACTCCTGATTTAATTAAATTATATGACAGCCAAGGCATTTTGCCGGAAGATATACAAGCTGCAGCTGAGAAGCAAAAAATATCTCTAAAAATTCCATCTGATTTTTATTCAAAAGTTGCTGAGCAGCACATGGAGAAAAAAATAGAAGAACCTAAGGAAGCAAGAAAAATTGATGCAAATATTCCTCCAACTTATCTTCTTTATTATGATGATGAGCATATGAAGGATTTTGAAGCAAAGGTTTTGAAAATAATCGACGGCCATTATGTTATTTTGAATGAAACTGCATTTTATCCAGAAGGAGGCGGGCAGAGCTGTGACCTGGGCACACTGAATGACAAGCCTGTGACAGCTGTTGAAAAAGTCGGCAAACATGTTCTGCATGAAATGGATGATGTTGATTTCAAAGAAGGAGACTTGGTTGTCGGAAAAATTGACTGGAAAAGAAGAATTGCAAACATGAGGCACCACACTTCTGCGCATGTTGTAAACGGAGCAGCAAGAAGACTGCTCGGCGACCATATATGGCAGGCTGGTTCTGAAATAACGCCTGAAAAAGGAAGGCTGGATATTACTCATTTTGCTGGGCTGACACCTGAAGAGCTGCAGAAAATCGAATGGATGGCAAATGAAATTGTGCTTGAAGACCTGCCTGTGAATAAATTTGTGCTACCGAAAGACCAGGCAGAGAAGAAATACGGCTTCAGGCTTTATCAGGGCGGTGCGATTCCGGGCGCTGAGCTGAGAATTATAGAAACACCTGGCTTTGATGTCGAAGCCTGCGGAGGAACGCACGTTGACAAGACAAGCGAGATTGGATTTATCAAGATATTAGGCTCAAAGAAAATTCAGGACG
>CAYGVN010000090.1:0-1868 GCA_964353445.1 Candidatus Woesearchaeota archaeon | reverse complement strand
TGCAGTAATAGATGCTGTGACTCTAGGCGGCATATTCCAAAAAGGAATAGTCATTTCTACACAAACCATTATCTCAGGCTCTGAAAACGAAGCTCCCTGGCTCCAGCCTTTCTACAAAAACCGGCTTAAAGGCTGCTTTGCATTGAAACCAGGAGATGTTGTGAAGCTGGGCACGCTCAAATTTATTGCAACGCCTGCAAAGCATGATATAGAAGACGCTATCGGCTTGAGGCTGGAAAGCCCGGGCCTTACAATCGGCTACACTTCTGACACTGTTAATTTCCCGGAGCTCATTGAAGCTTTCAAAGGCTGCAATGTTTTAATTCTTAATATGCTTAGACCTGGCAAAGAGCGCTATAAATCGCATCTCTGTGCAGAAGATGTTGAAGATATCATAAGCAAGGTAAAGCCTGAGCTTGCAATTATAACCGGCTTCGGGGGCAAGGTCCTCAAAGCAAATCCAATATATGAAGCAAGAGAAATCCAGCGCAAGACAGGAATAAGAACAATTTCTGCAGCAGATGGAATGAGAGTAGAACTGACAAGCCTTAAACAGCGCCCCTAAAGTTTAGCGGGCATCGCCAATAATAGGTTTGTCTTTTTCTTGCTCGTCGTGATTAAGATCTTTTTCAAACATTTCTTTATTTTTTATTACAACTGCTTCAACCTGCGCCTTAATTGCGTCGTATTCCTTTAAGTGCTCCAGCAGAGGCTTATTTTTGTACTCTTTTTCGTATATCTTGTCTGTGCAAATTTCTATTACGCTATCTAAAGTATAATAATTACTAATTTCATCTTTCACGAGATTATACAAATAACTGCAGCTTAATTCTACCATTATTATTTTTTAATGTCCTCTACTAATTTATTTACTAATTCTATACCCAATTTTTCTAATATTTCTTTAATTCTCGGCTGCTCCAGCTCAGTTTTGCCATAGTCCTCTTTTGTAATAGCATTAACGCTATTCATAACTTCCTTGAATTCTACTGTATCCCCTTTTTTAGCTGCGCCGGCCAGTTTATCTAATCTTATATATAGTTTTAGCGCTGTTCTGCTTGCTTCTTCATATTCGCCAAATCTCATTTTCATATCTGGCAAACTTTTGAGTTCTTTCAGCCTGTTCTGATAATCCTCTTCAAAATATTCAAGCGCCATTAAACCACTTAAAAGAAATAAAGATATAAAATTTGTTGAAAAGGAAAACTGCCCACTAATTAATATCTGCGTCTTGGGAATCTTCTTCCACCGAATGGTCCCCTGCGCCTTGGGGGCATGATGAATTCTACGCGTTCAAAATCAGGCGTTTTCATTTTATCGACTAATAGAGACCTGTCTTCAAGAATATGCCTGAAATTAATGTGGTCTTCTGAAGATAACAATGAGATTACCTGCCCTTCTTCGCCTGCCCTGGCAGTTCTTCCTATTCTATGGATATATTCCCGCGAGGTTTTTGGCAGATTATAATTTATTATTAGACCAATATTTTTTATATCCAATCCTCTTGCTGCCACATCACTTGCTACCAGAACATCAAGTTCTCCATCACGAAATTCTTCCATTATCTGATTTCTTCTGCTTTGGGTCAGTCCTCCGTGAAGCGCCTCTGATTTTATGTTCTGCCTGTTCAAATTTTTGTCTACAAGATCAACAGTATGCCTGGTCCCGCAGAAAATAATTATCAATCCCTTTGGATTCGTCTTAATAATGTGCACCAGCAAAGAAAATTTATTATGGTTTTCAACATCATAATAATGCTGTATAAGCTTGGCCTCGTCAACATATGACTGCATCCTGACTTTTACAGGATTATTCATATAATTTTTCGCAATTTCCATTATTCCCGGAGGCATTGTTGCGCCGAACAG
>CAYGVN010000089.1:0-1898 GCA_964353445.1 Candidatus Woesearchaeota archaeon | reverse complement strand
CCAAATAAAAGAGAAAAGTTGTTTGATAAAATAATCAAGCTGGCTAATCAGTACAGCATCAAAATAATTTCAGCCCAGGAAATTGATTCCCGGCTTACTGTCGGCTTGAATATAAATCAATTGGAAGCTTTGAAATGCGCTGAAATAATTGACGAGCTGAAGCCAGAGCTTGTTTATGCTGATTCGCCGACATCTCCGAAAGCATCCAAGTTTGCAGATATGATAACTGCAAACCTGAAAGACAAAAAAATTAAAATCATTGCAGAGCACAAAGCAGACCAAAATCACATCGAGTGCAGCGCAGCCTCTATTTTGGCAAAGGTGACGAGAGACGCAGAAATAGAGAAAATAAAAAAAGAAATTGGTGCAGATTTCGGCTCAGGATACCCTGCTGATGAAAGAACTATAAAATTCTTGGAGCAGCACTGGGAAAATTCATTAGCAAAATATATAAGGAAAAGCTGGGGTACTATTAAAGATCTGAAGCAGAAGAAATATCAGACCACGCTGGAGGGATGTGACTGATGGCCATAGATTTGAATAAAAGAATTTATTCCTCAGAAGCACTGAAGCAGAAAGAAGGCTCTGAAGTGGTTCTTGCTGGCTGGGCAGCTGATGTCAAGAGCCTAGGCAAGGTTGCTTTCATCAAACTGCGGGACAGGGAAGGATATATCCAGCTGACAGCTTTTCCGGATTTTTATAAATTCAAGGAGCTCGAGAAAATACCCCTTGAGTCAGTAATTGCAGTAAAAGGAAAACTAAAGGAATCAAAGCTGAAGTCGGGCGCAAAAGAAATTCTTCTTAAGGAGCTTGACGTTCTGAACGAAGCAGAAAAAGGCCTGCCGATTGATATGTCAGGCAAAATTGAAACTGACTTGTCAAAAAGATTGGATTGGCGAGTGCTGGATTTGAGGAGTCCAAGAAATATTGCAGTTTTCAAAATTCAATCAAAGCTTGTCGAGGGTGCTATTGAGTGGCTGACAAAGAATGATTTCACAATAACATTTACGCCTTGTTTGTTAGGCACGCCATCAGAGTCCGGCTCTGAGATGTTCGAGGTTCCTTACTTTGGGAAAAAGGCCTTCTTGAGGCAGGACCCGCAGTTGCACAGACAGCTGACAGTAATCTCAGGTATGGAAAAAATTGCTGATTTAGGAGCAAGCTGGCGGGCAGAGCTTTCTCACACCACGAGGCATTTAACTGAACACAGAACTCTGGCTGTTGAAGCTGGTTTCATCAAAGATGAATATGACGTAATGAAAATTGAAGAGCAATTAGTCGTAGCAATGATAAAAAAAGTTCTGCAGGATTGCAAGGAGGAATTAAAATATTTCCCAAAAGCAGATTTGCAAATTCCAAAGATACCATTCCCAATTCTAGAATTTCCAGAAATTTACAAAATTTTAGAAAAAGCTGGACATAGAAATCATAAAGTGGACCCTGAAGCTGAACAGATTCTTGCGAAGTATATCAAAGAAAAATATAAGCACAATTTCTTTTTCCTGAATAGATTTCCGTTTGAGGAAAAGCCATTTTATGTCATGAGAATGGACGAAGACCCAAAATACGCGAGGAGCACAGATTTAATTTATAGAGGGGTTGAGTTGTCGTCGGGTGGAGAGCGGGAGCACAGATACAAAAATTTAATGGACAATATAAAAGAAAAAAATATGCGTCCTAAATTGATTTCTTGGTTTACAGATTTCTTCAAATATGGAGCATGCAGCCATGGCGGCTTCTGCATCGGCGTTGAAAGAATAACGATGCAAATTTTAGGTTTAGAAAACATCCGCGAAGCAGTATTGTTCCCGAGAGACCCTGAACGACTTACGCCTTAATTTTATTTATTTTTGGCTTGTGTCTCTTTAATGCCTTTTTTGACGCTCTTTCCACTGTTT
>CAYGVN010000088.1:0-1938 GCA_964353445.1 Candidatus Woesearchaeota archaeon | reverse complement strand
GCCAAGTTTTATCTTCCAGCCATCTATCTTGTTATCGACAAGATTTACCTCTTCTATCTGCCCAAAGTAGTCGCCTTCAGACGTATAGACCTGCTTTCCCAAAACCTCGCTCACTTTTTTTATCCTTAACATACAAAATTCTATTTGAGTGAGTATTTATATTTTATGTTTATCCGCTATATAAATCAAAATCGCCAAAAACCCGGTCAGCACAATATTTATACCTGAAGCTTTGCTAAGCGAAGGTTAAATATTTGCCTCAAGCAAATATTTATATAAATGAAAAGTCCAAAATTAACATGAAACTCCCTGAATTTTACAACATTCTGGCGGCAATTCTAATTCTGGCGATAATCTCAAGCTTCTCATTCGCGCTAAAAGCGCAATGGGCCGGCATCCCCCAGATGCTCCTTTTTTCAGCGATAATTATCCTTGTCTCGATTTTTGCCAAAAAATTAATGGCTTACCTTCTTGATTCTGATGTAGAGCACACAATCTGGAAATTCTCCCGCTGGGGCTATAAGCCTCACCAGCACTTTGACAAAGAGCTTCCTGCAGGCATAATTTTTCCCCTATTTTTTGCAATCTTCTCCCTCGGCGCAATTAAATTCGCCGCCTTACTAACTTACGAAGCCCGTGCTCTCAAGCGGAGAGCCGCAAAAAGGTTCGGATTTTACAGTTACACCGAGCTAACAGAATGGCACAACGCACTTATCGGCGCAGCAGGCATAATTGCGGTTTTCCTCATCATAATTATAACCTATTTCCTTCCTTTCTCGGGAATGGAAGCTCTCGCAAAAATCGCAGCCTATTACGCCTTTTTCAACATGCTGCCTCTCTCAAAACTCGATGGCGCCCAGATTTTCTTCGGCTCCCGCGTCCTCTGGACCGCTCTCGCAGTGATAGCTATAATCTTCTCAGCTTACGCAGTTATACTATAATGCTCCAATGTAACCTCCATAAGTAGTGAATCACATTTTTATAGCAAAAAACTTTACATAAGTCATGCCAAATGCTCCTTCCATGACGCCAGTCCTCATCTATTTGGAAAATTACAAAAACCGCCTTATAACTCTAAGCGCAGCAGACTTAAGCAATAACATAAAAGCACCCTTTTGTGGAGGATGCATTGAAAACAAGATAGACTGCCCCCAGCTCTTGTTATGGAGAACCCCAAGACATTCTGGGAGGATTTATTCATTGGATAAGAGAGAGCGGTGAAAATATAATTCCAGTTGGATTTAATATTGAAAGAAGAACAACTGCTCTAAGATTGGCACTTGAGCATCTGCCTGATAGACAAATAAAATGGGATGGATACTTCTCAGAAATAAATATAGACCTCCGCTCCGTTATCTGCGCAGAGCACCTCCGGCTAGGAAGAGTGATACCTGGAAGATTAGACTTGAATTATGCCCTCGAGTTTGCCGGACTGCAAAGCCACAATCTTCAGCCGGAAAAATACTCTGATGCACAAAGAAAAGCAATGCTTGAAGCCGAAATATTTTTGAGAATAGTTTGCGGAAAACCGTTCTACAAAGATTTTAAAAAATTTGAGATTCCCGCAAATCTGGACCAAAGCGTAAAAAGATAAATTTAAACTCCCCGCCCTCCCCTAATTCCAATGACTCTTCTCAACATCGAACCAAGAGAATACCAAAAAGCAATTTTTGAAACAGCAAAAGACAAAAATGTTCTTATTGTCCTGCCAACCGGCATCGGAAAAACGCTCATTGCGCTTATGCTTGCAATAGAACGATTAAAAAAGCACCCAATAACAAAAATAGTTTTTCTCGCGCCAACCCGCCCCTTAGTTGAACAGCATTTTGAATATTTCAAAAAACACCTCCCCGAGCTGTTTGCAGAACTTTCCCTTTTTACAGGCACTGTCCCCGCAGAAAAAAGAAAAGAATTTTGGCAGACAGCAGAAATAATTTT
>CAYGVN010000087.1:0-1942 GCA_964353445.1 Candidatus Woesearchaeota archaeon | reverse complement strand
TTCTAAGTAGATTTCAGGGTTTTTAAACCCAACCTTAAAGTTTAAAAACCCTGAAATCTACTTAGAAAGTGAGATGTTAGCATATATACTAGTCTGCGCACAACCGAATACCGAAGAAAAGGTGTTTAGGAAGCTGGAAAAGAATCCAGAGGTAAAAAAAGCTCACCTGCTGTTCGGTTCTTGGGATATAATTGCAGAGGTAGAAATGAAGGACGTCGCCACATTAAATGCATTTGTGCTTGAAAAAGTGCGAAGAATCCCAGAAGTTACTTTGACAGCTACAATGATTGTAGCTAAATAATCCAAAAAAAATTGTTTTCACAATTTTCTTGGCCCAGAAAAATTCCTAAGAATTTTTCTCTGGTCTGCAATAGCTTTATTAGTTAGGCATTACTTAATGTAGATACAGATATGAGCTTTTTAAGAGCAAAACCGATACGCAAGACCTCTGCTAAAACGAACCGCTTGGTAACTTATCGCTATGTCTACGAAGTAGAATCTTATAAAAAAGCTGGAAAAGTGAAGCAAAAAAGTGTGAGGTTTCTTGGCAAATATATCCTGCTCAAAAGAGTATCCAATAAAAAATTCCCTCCTGAAAAGGTTCAAAAATTCAGCTCTAAGGAAGACTTTTTCAAAGAGCTTTTCGCATTTAATCTGATTAATTACGGCTTCAAACAGGTCAAGCCGTTTATATTCAAGCGCGGTGATATAACTGCTGATTTTACCTCTGCCCGGGTATTTGACAAGCGCTCCGGCAAAAATGTTTACCTGAACATCAACGACAAGTTCTTTGGCACAGAGACTCTTAGAAACGTTCTGAATCTCCGCAGCAGAAATCTCTTTGATTTCACAAAGGCAATTTCAGATTCTGGATTGATTAACCCGGAACGTGAAATCAGCCTGCTGCAGGCAATATCAAGGAAGTTCGGGAATTTTGAAAATGTGAAAACAAAAGAAATGGATTTCGAGGAATTCACAAATAAAATTGGATACTAATGGAAAAAGATGATATGTTTTACGAGGATGTAAAAGAAGCTCTGAAAGACGCAGAAAAACCTCAAGAGCCTAAAAAAGACTACAAGCCGCTGTTTTTAATAGCCGGCCTAATTGCACTTTTGATTTTTGTCCTGAGCGCGATTCCGATTTATTCTGTAAAGCTAAATCCGCCAGCTGACCTGGAAGCTGTACATATGTTTAAGCTCACTGAGGCCGAAGCTTCCCAGCTTGCTAACATTACAGGAGGGCAGGTCACAATCCCAGATGCAATTCAATCCACAAATGTAAAGGACTACAGAATTATCACAAATCGTCTTGTTACTTCTGCCTGTTCTGTTCACTCTGATTTATGCTATGCAAAAGCTGTCTATTATCATATCCGCGACAGCACGCAGTATGTCTCTGATCCTAAAATTCAGTATGTTCAGAGCCCTGCTGAAACTCTGCTCTCAAAAGGCTCTGACTGCGAGGACCGCAGCCTCCTGCTTGCAGCTCAATTAGAATCAATTGGCATAGATGCAGATATCGGAGTTACTTCAGACCATGCATTTGTCAGGGCCCAGCTGCCAAATGCTCCTTTCTGGCTGAGGCACGATGAATATGTCTGGCTGGACCCAACAACAAACCAAGATTTCGGAAAAATATCTTTCCCAGCAAAAGATGTTATTCAATTTTATGAGGTCGCCTAAGTTTCTTTTTCATGAATTAAGTTAGCCATCGCTTCTGTTACCCCACTATCCTTAGAGCGCGGATTTCTATAGTCTTTAGGCTCAACTAGTATATCTTGCTTATCCTTCTCTAATGGCGGTGATGCAAGCCCTAATCTTATTAGATTACTGATAGATTTTTTAATTTCAATTAAGCTAGCTCCAAAGAAATCTTCTATATCTTTTATACTTTTGAAATCAGAGAGATAGAGACTACACTCATTATCTAAATAAATTAA
>CAYGVN010000086.1:0-2067 GCA_964353445.1 Candidatus Woesearchaeota archaeon | reverse complement strand
TTACAAACATAAGCCCCGGAGAAGGAAAGCTTGTTTACATCCAGAATGCCACAGCGCTGTTGGCCTATAATAAAAGTGCACTTAGGTAAATTTATAATATTCAGATTTTCTAAAAATTAGTATGCGAGGTAAGGCCATATTATTAGTTATTATATTCTCTTTGCTATTGCTAGCGCCGGCAGGCGCCCAGATTTATATGGGAACAGTGGAAGGATACATCAAATACGCCAACAGCTCGTTTGTATCTGGCGCATCTATTTCAGTAACTGTTTCCGGCTGCAGCGGGGCTGGATGCTCAGCCAGCACAACAAGCCAGAGCAACGGCTATTACGTTATTGCAAATCTAAATATTCCGTCTGGAGGAACAGTATCTGTTACAGCGACAAAGAGCGGTGCAAGCGGGAGCAACAGCGGAGTAGCAGATGCAGGCTATGCAGCTTATGTTAACATCACTTTTTGCCCGTCTTCTCCAACCAATCTAGTTTCTATAGGCTACCATAATCTTACAGCAGTACTCAGCTGGACTTCAGGTGTAGAGATATCCACTGATACTACATATGACCAATATGAATTTAATTCAGGCGGATTTTCCACGACAACATCCCCTAAAACCCAAGCAATTCCAACTTATAATAATCCATATACATGGAGAGTAAGAACCTGCAATTCTGTATGCTGTTCTGCTCCTGCTTCTTCAACAGTTACATCGATTAATGCACAGCCAACTGCTCCAGTTCTAACTGACCAGCCTAATACTCATAATACAACAGTTACATTATGCTGGACATCTGGCACAGATTCTGATACAAATCCTGTTGATGTTCTGCACGATGAATTTTATTTTGATGATGACAGCGACCCGGAGTCTGGACCCATATTTTCCAACATAAGCATGTCAACCGGCTCTTACTGCAGAACGATTTCAGGCCTGACAATCGGGCAGACATACTGGTGGAGAGTCAAGACCTGCGATAATACAGGTGCTGGCAATGCATGCGGAGTATCAACAGATACATTTACAGTCAGCAACAGCCCTCCAAGTGCGCCGGCGCTTACAGAGCAGGTTTGTGTAACATCAGGAAAAGCAAAACTTGAATGGACCTCCGGGACAGACCCAGAAGGAGACTCAATTTATAATATCTATGAATTCGGTGAAGAAGGAAATTATTCAACGCATGTTGAGCCTGCAACATCTGGCCAAGAAGAAAGTGTGGTGTCCTGCAAGAAATATTATTGGAGAGTTAAGACTTGCGATTCTTCTGCTCTCTGCTCGAGCTGGGCAGAAGATAATTTTATTTCATGCATCGGCGGAGCAGCAGCTCCTTCTGAAGGAGTTTGCCCTTCAGGCGGGGCAGTCGGGCAGGCGGGAGTTTACTGCCCTGCAAGCTATATTGTTTCTATATCTGCGCCGTCTCAGCTCAAGCAGGGAAGCAATATTTCTCTTTTAATTAATTTCAAAAGCGATGCTGATTTATCCAACTTAAAATTTGAAATAGCTGCAGCAGAAGGAATTGAAATTTCTTCGATCGAAATGCCCAAATACACAGCAGATACAGACCAGCTTATTGTGCTGAGCGGTGCGATTGGAGAGGCTGTGCCTCTTGGCAGTCAGACTTTTACTCTAAATATTTTAGTTTCAGATAAAATAGTCCTTACAAAAAGTTTTGATGTGCTTATTGTAGAAAAAGAAATTGCAGTCTGCGGAGACGGAGTCTGCGAACTTGACGAAACATCTGAAACCTGCATACAAGACTGCCACTGCGGTGATAATATCTGCCAGTCGGAGTTCGGAGAAGGCCCTGCAATATGTCCAGCTGACTGCAAGGCAGTTTTATATCTCACGCCCCTGCAGGCAATTATTCTTACTACTTGTATTGCAATCTTCGGGATCCTATTCTTGTGGTCGCGTTCTGAATGGTTCAAATTAGTGCAGTATATTTTGAGGCGCCTGAAAGCAGGCGAGAATATACATTCAATTAAAAGAAGACTGAAAACAGTTGGCTGGAAAGAAGAAACAGTGGAAAGAGCGTCAAAAAAGGCATTAAAGAGACACAAGCCAAAAATAAA
>CAYGVN010000085.1:0-2436 GCA_964353445.1 Candidatus Woesearchaeota archaeon | reverse complement strand
CATTGAATCTCAAGCTTGGCTGAGGAATTATCAACGGATTTGCAGGAGGTGCAACTTCGCCTGAAACAACATGAGGCTGAAAACAATATATAGACCCTTCTGTAAACCAAGTGTCATCTCTCCATCGCGCGATTGTCGGATATCTTTTGATTTCAGTATACCCGAGCCCAGTCATAATTTCTGAGAACTTATTCCATGTATCAACATAATCTAGCTTTGCTTTGGCAGGGGATTTTCCAATAAAGGTGTAGCCTCCAAGGCACTTGGCTTCGTTGCAGACATCCCTTGTTGAATCCTGCGTCCAGAAATTAACGCCGCAGCTCCTGCACTTTTTTCTCACAAAATCATTTTTTTTAAAAAAATCCAGATTATAATACTTCTTCCAGTCTTTTTGGAACTGAGCACGCAAAGCTTCTTTTTCTGCACCCATTTTTATTTCAGCGGCCTATCTACCTTTTAATATATCTCTTTGTAATATTAAAATATCCTCTTTTGTAAGCTTTTCCTTTTTCTTAAATTTATCAAGCACATCTGTTGCTTTCTGAGAAGAAATTTTATCCTTCTGAACGCCGGCCTGAGCGCTGATGATTGACCAGCTCTTCAAAAATTCTCCTAATTTCTGGTTTAATTCATCAATTTGAACTTTTAATCCCTTGAGAATTTCCTGCAATTGGCCCTTGTCTCTTTTCGTGCTCGAAATAAAAACTGACTTTGCAGCCAGCTGCTCAAATATTGCTGAGCTTTGGACTGCAAGTTTTTGGATTTCTTCGTGTATAGCATCAGCCTCTTTTTTTTCTTCCCTAATTTGTGCCTTGAAATCAGCAAGCTCTTTGAATGACTGCTCTTCAGCTTCAAGGTCTACAAGAGTGTGCTTCAAGCGCTTGATTTTCTCCATATACATTTTCTCGCGCTCAAAGCTCAATGCTTCAGTCTGGATGGCGAACTGCATGCTTTCTATTTCCTTTTTGATGCTGGAGATATCATTAAACCTAAAGCCTTTCTTTTTAGCTTCAGAATCATATTTTTGTCTTAACTGGGCCAGATTAGAAAATTTTTCTTTTATATTATTATTAAATTCTTCACGCTTTTTCTTGAGTTCGCTTATTTTTATATCAATTTCCTTTTTTTCTTCCCTTAAATTTTTGGCGTCTTGAATATCGTTGCGCAGTCTTTTATCCAAATCTTCTTTTTTATGGTACTCTTTTTCTTTTTGCTCTCCAAGCCTTTTTAATCTGGAGCTCAAGAGCTGTATCTCCCTCTTTAGTTCCTCAACAGATAGAGCCGAGCCTGACTGGCTCTGCTCAGCCCTAACGAAAGCCGCGCTTTCGTGGGGCCCCACTGAGCTTCGCTCAGTTTGGGTTTGGGCTTTGAGGTCTTGATTTACTTCTGAAGATTCCTCTTTTGCTTTTGGCATGTTGAAAATTAACCAAATAATGCGCCAAGTCCGGCAGCTGCTTCCTCTTCAGATTTTTTCTCTTCTTTCTTTTCCTCTTTCTTCTTTTCTTCTTTAGCAGGTGCTGCTGTTGCTGGTGCAGCCTGGGCTGGAATTGCTACAGCTTCTTTTATTACCTTGTCGATGTTTACATCTTTCAGCGCAGCCACAGTAGCTTTTATTTTAGCCTTGTCTACTGTTAATCCAATAGCGCTTAGTATTTTTTCAATGTGGATTTCATCTATTGGCTTTCCAGCTTTGTGCAATAACATTGCAGCGTATACAGTTTCCATTTGTTCACCTCTCAATTTGCTCTTTAAGAGCCATCGCTTGAGCTTCAGTTTTGATTAAAATTTCAGTTACAGTATCTGGTTCAAGTATACCGAGTTCAACTGCGAGTGTGCGGGCTTCTCTGAATGCTTTTGATATCAAGTGAGAAGCTGTATCTGAATTTATAATTCCAAGCTCCAGCGCCAAAGTAAGCGTGTCTCTGTGAGCCTGCCTTATATTTGAAATGTAAACATTAATGTCTATGTCTAAAATATCCGGAGTGTAGATATCCTGGCCTTCCAGTGCAGCGACCAGATTAATTCCAATTTCCATCGGCTCTATGCCGAGCCTTGCCAGAATGGATGCAGCAAGAGGCGAAACTTTATCTCCTTTTTCGATAACAAGAGCATCTTCTTTGATTGCAATTTTTCCGCCTTCAACTCCTGACTTGATGCCTAGCGAGCTTAATTCAGAAATTATCGGGCCTGGAGCAAAAGGCGTAGGGCCTGCCGGAACCCATATATCTGACGGAACAATCTGCCCCTGCTTTGCAGCTGCTGGTATTCTTGACGCCTTGAGAGTTTTGAACAGCTCAAATGGTTCTATATTTGAAAATAATAATGCAGGAGTTCCTTTTAGATGAGCAGCCAGCTTCTGCATACTTGGACTGCAGGCTTCCAATGCTCTTTTGATTAATATCTTCTTGGTAATGCCTAACTCAGCTTTCCCCTTCA
>CAYGVN010000084.1:0-2451 GCA_964353445.1 Candidatus Woesearchaeota archaeon | reverse complement strand
CGCCCGGCGCTGAAAGGTCAGCGCGCACCCTGAGCGCATTCCTTCGGAATGCACTATGCCTTTCGGTTTTTGCCAAACAGCACGTTTGTGCAGGCCTCAACTTTTACTTCGCCCTTACGAGATGAGCAGGCCCGGCCAACAAATGTTTTGTCTTGCCTCCATCTGTGAATTGAACTTTATAAGCCCTGCCTTGCTGCCCGACAACAACGCCTGTTCTTGCCTTGAATTTCGGGAAAGGCATTGCCTTATGAACAGACGGCTCTGGTTCAATAAAAACTCTATCCCCAATTTTAAAACGCTGAAGCATTTTGGTAAGAGGAATCTTGCCTCTAGCTCTAGGGGTTTTATTCATCTTGTATCTTGTCTTTGACCTGAATCCACCTGTTTTTAATGTCACTTTAATCACCTTGTGATTGAGGCTAGCAAATCGCTAGCGATTTGTGCAGTATTTACTTTACAAATGATAGCCTTTAAAAATTTATCCCAGCACATCAGCAAAATGCCAGATATCAAGAAACCAAATGTAACAATAGATGATATTGTTAAAAAAGGGCTGAGCCCAGAAGCAGCCAAATACATATACAACACCCGCAAGTGCCCTGTCTGCGATGAAAAATTAGAAGCAGTAGATGTAATCTCCGGTGATACGCAAGATACTCGGTATATATCAATTAATTCTTTAGGCTGCTTCAAGTGCAGTATTAAATATGATCTGCCAAAACCAGTAATTATAACCAAAAAATTATGTGAAGCAATCTAAAAAGGCAGATTAGGCAGTTTTCCCCCGAACATTTTCTGGAGCTGTTTTAGCTTGCCTGGACTGCCGACCATTTTCATCATTTTTTTCATCTGGCTGTACTGCTTCAGCAGCTCGCGGACATCAGCCTCCTGCCTGCCGGAGCCTTTTGCAATTCTCTTGACCCTTGAAGGCGAGATAATTTCTGGGTTTTCTTTTTCCTCTGGCGTCATGCTGTCCATCAAAAATTTCCAAGTCTTCAGCTTCTCTTCCTGCGTGCCGAGCATCTCCTTCGGAATCTTGGCCATGCTAAGGCCGGGAATCATATTTGTAATCTGGGAAATCGGGCCCATTTTCTTCAGAGCTTCCATCTGTTCATACAAGTCTTTAAGATTAAATTCTCCTTTCATCAGCTTCTTGCCCATTTTCTCTGCATCTTCTTTCTTAATTGCTTCCTCTGCCTTTGCAAGAAGAGTTTCCAAGTCGCCCATGCCGAGCATGCGGCTGACAAAATTCTTAGGCTTGAAAGCTTCAAAGTCAGTAATGTGCTCGCCGACGCCGATGAATTTAACTTTGGCGCCTGTTGCAGAGCAAGCAGTCAGCGCACCTCCGCCTTTTGCAGTCCCGTCTAATTTTGTTACAATAACTCCTGTGATGCCGACTGCATCTTTGAAAGTCTGAGCCTGCGTCTGGGCAGCCTGCCCAATATCTCCGCTGACTACAAGCAAAGACTCATGCGGCTTGAGAAATTGATATACTTTTTTGATTTCATTAATTAATTCCTTATTCAGAGCATCCCTGCCAGCAGAATCTACTATTACAACATTGAATCTTTCAAAATCAGGCTCATATTTTTTAATAATTTTAATAGGATCTTTCTCGCCCTGCTCCCCGTAAAATGGAACATGAATTGCATCTGCCAGCTGTTTCAGCTGCTCGTAGGCAGCAGGCCTCCAGGTGTCTGTTTGCACAAGGCAGACTTTCAGGCCCTGCTTCTTGTACAGCTTTGCCAGCTTGCCGGCAGTAGTTGTCTTGCCTGAGCCAAACAAGCCAACAAGCAATATCCTAGTCGGCTTTGCTTTGATATCAATAGTTCCTTCTTCAGCTCCAAGAAACTTGACGAGCTCGTCATAGACAATATTAATTGTATGCTCGCGGGCTGTCATGCCCTTGGCAGGCTTTTCCTTCAGCGCCCTTTCTTTTATCCTGTCGCGTATCTTGCCTGCAAGCGCGATATTAACATCAGCTGCAACAAGAGCCTTGTAAATGTCAGAAGTAAGCTCTTCAACGAGCTTAGGGTCTATTAAAGTAGCCTTCAGCAGCTTTCTAAGGCTATCCTTCAATGCATTGCTTAGTTTTTCTAAGACCATACTAAGGAAAGGTTGATTATATTATTTAAAAGGTTTCTTTTTTTTGCTTATAAGTTGAAAAGTGAGCACTGACATGAACGATTTTGCGAAGCATGGCTGAGCAAAATCTTTTTCTTTAGGAGCGACGGGACTTTCTTTTTCAAAGAAAGGTCCGTAACGAAAGCTTTTTATATAGATAATAACCACTTATAAGTAACATATATGGAGGTCAAAATGGGAAATCAGAACTATATAACTGCTGTCAAGGATATTACTGATACTTATCTTAATTTTGCTCAGAATAAAAACAATGAGGGCAGCACAATTCCTGTTTTCAACAAAACAGCGACTTACAATCCATGGGTT
>CAYGVN010000083.1:0-2661 GCA_964353445.1 Candidatus Woesearchaeota archaeon | reverse complement strand
ACCAATGCACTGTCCTCGTCCAGCGTGGACTCCAAGTTTTTCTCCGCCAGCTTCTGTGACCCAGAAAAGCTGGGGCGAAAAGCCAGCTATGTGCTCCTTTTCTTTTTTAATGTAATCTTCAGGAACTATCGTAGGCATCAGCATAGGTTCGTGGCCGTCTTTTTCTACTTCGTCTTCAATCATTTTTTCAAAAGCTCTAATAATTCTTACAGCCCAAGGAGTTTCTACTATCGCGCCCTGAATGCCATATCTTATGTCGGCCAGCTGGGCTCCTGTTTCTCCAACTATTTCAGTATACCACTCTGAGAAATTTTGCTCCTTCTTGTTCTTTAAAGCCATTATATACTACTCTGAATAAACCTATTTATATATATTTTTGCCACTTCTTAGATATGTTAAAGCTGGCTGTTATATCTGACCTCCATCTTGGTTTTTCATGGGGAACTGAAAGGGGGCAGGATGCCTTTGAGGCTGCTTCCCAGGCTTTTGAGCTGGCTATAAAGCAAGAGCCGGATATGATCCTGCTTTTGGGTGACATTTTCCATGACAAAATCCCAAAGCCTGAAGTTCTGGCAGCTGTGATCGAGCTTTTGGCAGGCGTCAGGCCGAAGCTGAAATCTGAAGTTAAAATAATCAAAAGAATAAAAGAACAGCAGGAAGAGGAGCTGAAACAAAAAATTCCTTCTATTATCTGCATCTACGGAACGCATGAAAGACGGCACAGCCAAAGTATAAATCCTGTCCAGATTCTGGAAAAAGCAGGCTTCTTGTACTGCCTGCATGCTGAATCAATTTTAGTGGAATCTGGAATTAATAGGCTAGGCATACATGGGCTGTCAGGAGTTCCTGAAAGCTATGCCAAAACCTGCCTGAAAAGCTGGGACCCAAGCCCTTTTCCAGATGTATCAAATGTTCTTATGACGCATCAAAGCTACAGAGATTTAATTCCAGCAGTAAAAGAAGATATTCTCGAATTTTCAGATTTGCCTGCTGGCTTTGACTTATTTCTGCTCGGCCATATACACTGGAACTCCAGCGCAAGCCATCCGGTTGACCAAAAGCCGATTTTAATTCCAGGCTCAACTGTCTGCACGCAATTAACAAAAGTAGAAAGCGAAAAGGAAAAAGGATTTTATATCATAAATCTCGGGCGTGAAAAAGGAGATATCAAATTTATTCCGATAAAGAGCAGGCCTTTTTTTTACGAAAGCGTGAATGTTGAAAATAAAACTCCTGCTGAAATTTTAACTTTAGCGTCTGATATAATTTCAAAGCATTTAATTGAAGGGCAGAAACCAATCATCAGAATTAAATTGGAAGGCACGCTTGCAAAAGGCTTCAGCCCGGCTGATTTGAGCTTTAACGAGCTGCTGAGAGAATTCAAAGAGAAGGCAATTCTCAGCATAAGCAAGTCTGATTTGACATCCAAAGAATTATCTGCACGCTCAAGCCTGCTTGCTGAGCTGAAGGAAAAAAAACAGAGTGTAGATGAAATTGGAATCAACCTGCTTGCCCAGGCGCTGGGGATTGATGCCAGGAAAGTGGAATCTCTGTTCACGCTCCTGGCAG
Source organism: Candidatus Woesearchaeota archaeon (assembly GCA_964353445.1). Lineage (GTDB taxonomy): Archaea > Nanobdellota > Nanobdellia > UBA10117 > CAYGVN01 > CAYGVN01. The sequence goes on along the minus strand of CAYGVN010000083.1, from coordinate 1,092 downwards.
AAGATGATTTGGTGAAAGCAGAGCTGGAATTAAACACAAAATGATAAGTAAAATAACACTCAGAAATTGGAAATGCCATCTCAGCAAGGAATTGGAGTTCAAGCCAGGCATAAATATAATCGTCGGCCCGATGGGAGCCGGAAAATCTTCTGTTCTCCAGGCTATTTCTTTTGCCCTCTTCGGCTCATTTGCAGAGCTGAAGAAAAAGGAAATTAAAATTACTGATATATTGACCAGAGGTTCTGGCGCAAAGGATGCTGAGGTTGAGCTTCATCTCTCGGAGCCTGAACTTTTAATCAAAAGAAGAATTGAAGAGGGAAAAAGCTCTGAAGCAACAGTAAGGGACAAGGCAGGCAAACTGCTTGCCGGCCCGAGCCCAAATCAGGTTTCAAGTTTCTTAAAATCCCAGATTAAATTGGATGAAGATATTTTCCTGCGCACAAGCTATGCAAAACAAAATGAAATTGATATTTTTTTGCAGCTCACGCCTCTGGAAAGGAAAAGCAGGCTCGATGAGCTGATGGGCTTGGATAAATTTGAATCTGCAAGAAAGAACTGCGTCAAACTTACAAACCAGATAAAATATAAAAAAGAAACAAAGGAAAATTTCTTGTCAGGCTTTGATTTGGATGCAATAGAGAAGGATGTATTAAGCCTCCAAAAAGAATGCGTTCAGCTCGGCAACAGAAAAGGGGAAGTTTCAGATGACCTTTTCCACGCTGAAAAAGAAAAAAATACACTAGAGCAGAATTTGAAGTCCCTGAGGCAGACAAAAGAAGAATACGACAGGCTGGAAGAAAGAAAAAAATTCATTCTAAGCGCTATAAAAAATATTGAACAAAAGTTGATGGGAGTAGACCTGGATAAAGATTTGAATGTTTTAATGGTTAGGTTAGGCGAACTTAAAGCCCAGCTGGAAGACAAGCAAGGGCACAAACAAAATTTTGAAGAGGAATTAGACAGGACTTTGAGAGCAAGCCTGGAGATTGAAAAGAAGCTTGGAGCTCTGGAAGGGAAAAGCTCTGATTTGAAGGATGAATTAAATAAGATTGAAAATTTAAAGCAGGAGCTTAGGGATTTGCAGGCTGAAGG
>CAYGVN010000082.1:0-2697 GCA_964353445.1 Candidatus Woesearchaeota archaeon | reverse complement strand
CGGTCGGCGCATAGTTTATAAATCCTTAAAATTCTCAACAAAATAAGGGCCTGTGGTCTAGTGGCATGACGTTCCCTTGACATGTTCGGCCACGCTAAACATCCCGAGAAAAGCGTAGCTGTTCTCGATAGGGGAAAGATCGTGAGTTCAATTCTCACCAGGCCCACTCAAAGAATTTTTATAGGAGTAAAAGCAGATATAAATTAATGGCCAAAATTAATATTCCTGAAGATATATCTAAAAAAATAATTATCTCTTTCGGGCTTTTGCTTTCAACTATAGCTCTCGCCGGCTTTATCATATCTAAAACAAATTTTATCTCAATCTCTAAAGCCACGATGATGGCAACAGCTTTTGCAGCCGGCTTGAACGCTGACGAGCTCGTATCCGCAGCCCCTGCTCTCAGGGCAGCGATGCTGATGCTGGGCTTTGGCGGAACTGTTTTATCTTTTTATGTCTTTTACTTAATATTCGAATATGCAATATCGGGGCAATTACACGATGCTCTCCATGGGGTGAAAAAAATGGCTATGATAAAAAATTTAGACGGTCATCATATAATATGTGGTGCTGGACGTGTGGGTCGGCACGTCGGACTCAGGCTCAAACAAAGAGGAGAAAATGTTATCTTCATTGAAAAAGACCAGCCTGTAATAGACAGGCTTACAGATGAAAAACATCTTATTATGAATGTAGGTCCTATAGACGAAAAAGTGCTGTTGGATGCTGGCATCAAGAAAGCAAAAGGGCTTGTTGCAACATTAGGAGATGACAGCAAAAACTTATTGCTCGTGCTGACTGCAAGAGAGCTTAACCCATATATTAAAATAGCTGTTCGGGTCAACGATGCAAAACTAATCCAAAAATTCAAAAGAGCAGGAGCAAATTTTATAATACTTCCAGAAGCTATTGGCGGTGTGAAACTCGCTGATGCGCTGCTTGGAAATATTACCAGCGATGTAATTACAAATCAAAATACCGATGTCGACTTTGGATAGGATATTTGAAATTGTTCAAAAAAACGGTCCTACCTTGCCAGTAGAGGTGGCGAGCAGATTGAGAATAGACAGCATGCTCGCAAATGCTTACCTCTCACAGCTTGCTGAGTCAGGTAAAGTAAAGACTTCGAAAGAAAAACTCGGAGGAACTTTTCTTTATTTTATGCCGGGGCAGGAAGATGCTGCCAGCAAAAGGGCTCAGAGCCTGATTGCAGGCGTCAAAAAAACACTTAAGATGTACCAGAAGGACGATGTGCGGGTTACACCAGAAATGCAGCAAAAAAGAACTGCCTTTGCTGAGCGCCTGAAAGAAATAGAAACCAAAGAAAAAGCAGCGCCCAAACTCGAACCCCAAAAGAACCTGCCGGAAAAAATAAGAGAGCATTTCATTGATATGCTGAGGCCTTCTATAGATGAAATCCATGCAAAAGAAAAAGCCAGAGAAGAAAGAATAGAAGCAGAGAAAGCTGAAGCTGAACAGGCTGAAGAAATTAAAGAGCAGAGCAAACCCAAAGCTCCTGTTCGGGAAACCCAAGCAAAAGTTGAGAAGAAGATTGCACCTAAAGAAATTCAAGAAAAGAATATTATTCTGCCTTTTGCAAAAGAGCTCGTCAAAGTTGTTTCAGAAATTAAAGAAGAGCCAAAACCCGAGCTGAGGCTTGGGAAAGAAAAATTGCCGGAAGTGCCTGCTGGAGATTTTGTGCAGCTTGCACTCAAACATCTCAGCTCAAAAGATGCGATTATTGCATCCCAGTCTATAAAGAAAAAGGGAAAAGAAGCTGATGTTGTTGCTGAAATACCTTCAAATTTCGGCCCGATTAAAATGCTTGTTGTAATCCGCGACAAAAAAACAATAAATGAAGCAGACCTCTCCCTTGCGTACACAGAGGGGCAGACAGCCAAGCTGCCTGTGCTTCTTCTAACAAACGGAAAGCTGACCAAAAATGCGCAGAGTTATCTGAAAGTTATCAGCGGACTTCTTAAAGTTATGAGCATAGATTAGCTTATACCAACAAGCTTTATATAGTGCGATTTTAGAGTTAAATTATAGCGGGATGGGGCAGCTTGGAGACAGCAAGAAAATGCTGCCAATGTGCCCGTCGGGCAAGGCAAGAATATTTTGCTTTGGACGAAGCTCATAACCCGTTTGGGTGAGAGAATGCACTCTTGTCTAAGGTTAAAAGGTCGTAGGTTCAAAATTGGCTACGGCTTGTAGCCTGATGGAAGTCCTACTCCCGCTATATTTTCAATTGCTTTTTGTGCTCGCATATTATTAATGTTATTTTTTTTCCAATGTTCAATTTTGTTTAAAATTTTAGTATTTCTGAATCCTATTTCTTGCATCCATCTAACTAAATTATCATGACCATAAATATAAATACAATTTATGATAACATTCAAATCTAACCTTTTATCATATCTCGAAGCATCTAGTTCGCTATAGAAAGGAATTTTTTTAATTTTAAGAAAATTGGCTATATCTTTTATCATATTTTTACTTTTAGAAGCACCTATAATCACAGGGTAATATTTTATATTTTTATATCGCTTTTTAAGGGTTAGGCAAAAATCGGCGTCTGCAAATCCCTGAATAAATGATTTTAACAACTTTTCAGATTTCTTGAAAATTTTAGGGATAATAACCTTAGAACTTTTAGCGCCAGAAGGAATTTTTAGTTTTTCTACAAAATATTTAACT
>CAYGVN010000081.1:0-2856 GCA_964353445.1 Candidatus Woesearchaeota archaeon | reverse complement strand
AGAGCCTGGTGTTGAGGACACTGAATTTGCCCTGCAAACGTTGTCTTACAGATTGGGCAAAGGCGACAGGGGGCTGTATTTTACAAACAACAAAAAGCCAGATGCTGTAAAGTTTTTGCTGTCTAGATATGACTGGAATTTATCAGACTGCGAAAAAAAAGGCAGATTTGCTTTTTTTGACTGCTACTCCCGCCTTATTTCCCAGCCAAGCAATGCGGAATTCTGCGTTGAAGAGCCGGCGGACCTGAAGCAAATCGATGCACTGCTGCTCAAGGCGCTTCAGAAATTAAAAAATCATGATACTGTTTTTGTTTTTGATGCGCTCTCCTCTCTAATTGATGCTACTGAAGAAAAAAAAGAAATATTTGAATATCTGGAGCACTGGCTGAGGTCAGCTTACAAATACAATGCAACACCTGTCTTTATATTCACAGAATGGCCTTACAAAAATGCTACTATCAAAAAAATAAAATCTCTATTTGACTGTGTTATTAATCTCAAAGCAGTTGAGAGAAAAATTATTCTGCGAAAATATTATTCTGTCTCTAAGGCAAACTGGCTCAAAAAAGTTGAGAGAAAGGAAGTTCCATTTAAAATCATGGTTCCCGGCGGAGTCAAGGTCTATATTCCGAAAATATTAGTTACAGGCCCGTATAATTCCGGCAAAAGCTCTTTTGTCCAATCAGCTTCAACAAAAGCGGTTTCAGTTGACAGGCTGGGCACAACAGTTGCTCTTGACCACGGCCATGTAAACTACAAGGGCTTTGCAGCTGATTTGTGGGGAACACCCGGGCAGGAGAGGTTTGATCCGATTCTCAAGATGCTGGGAGGAGAGTCTCTTGGAGTTGTGATTGTTATTGATTCAACAGACCCAACCGGCTTTCCAAGAGCAAAAGAAATGATTAAGCTGACAAAGACAGAAGGCCTGCCGGTTGTTGTTGCTGCAAACAAGGCGAACCTCAAAGGCGCTCTGAAGCCAGCTCAAATTAGGGAGCAGATGAAACTGCCAAAGGAAATTCAAATTATTCCTGTTGTAGCTGAAAATTTATCAAAAATAAACAAATCAAGAAAAGAACCCTGCCAGTTGAAAAAGCAGGACATTGCAAAGGTTCTTGACAAATTATTCGAGGTGGTTGTTTAATGGCGGTTCTAAAAAATGCAAAGCATTTTTGGAACCACAAAAATCAAGGTGATTTTTGATGGAAACAAAAAAAGAAAAACTAGTTGAAATTTTGAGCGGTCTTAAGGAAATAGGAGATATCCAAGGCTCCTCTGTTGTATCGAGAGACGGCTTGGTCATAGCTTCTGACCTGTCAAAAGATGTAGACGAAGAAACATTTGCAGCAATGTCAGCTGCCATGCAGGGCGCAGCAGAGACAGCTGTCAGCGAGCTGAAGCAGGGAGAGCTGAATCAAATTATTGTTGACGCCAAGAAAGGAAAAATACTTACTATAAGCGCCGGCAGGCTGGCTATCCTGGTTGCTCTGGCAAAGCCAGAGGTCAATTTAGGGTTAATCCTGCTGGAGATGGGAAGAGCCAGCGACAAGATATCCAATATCCTAGGAGGTTAAAATGGCAAAATATAACGGTTTAAATGCGACACTAGTCCACAACTTAAATAAAAAAATTGAAGAATTAAGAACATCGGAAGAAAAGTTCAGAACAATTTTTGAAGGTGCAAACGATGGGATTCTTGTAGCTGATGCAAAAACAAAAAAGTTCGTATTTGCCAATCCTAAAATCTGCAAACTAACTGGCTACAGCGAAAAAGAACTGCTTGAATTGGGAATTGAAAATATACACTCTACAAAAGACCTGCCGTATGTACTTGACCAATTTACAAAACAACTGCAAGGCATTATCACGCTCGCCAAAGATATACCTGTTCTGAGAAAAGATAAGAGCGTAGTTTATTGCGATGTTAATGCCACGCCACTAAAGATTAAAGATCAAGAAGTGGCTGTAGGTTTTTTCAGAGATATTACTGAGCGCAGGGAAGCTGAGGAAAAACTCCAGAAATCATATTTTTATCTTAATGCGATGGCAGATATTTTGTGTGTGGTCGATCTAAATGGCAAAATAATAGAAGCCAACAACTCCCTTTTCAAATTATTTGGTCTTTCCCGTGAGGAAACAATTGGAAAATCCATCTTTAAACTGTTTCCAAAAGAAGAATCAGCAAAACACAAAAATGAGATGCAAATCGCAGCAAAGACGGGAACAGTAAGAAAATTTGAGACAGTAGCCCTAACCAAGGATAAAAAAAGAATACCCCTAAACGCAAGTGGTCTTGCGCTGAAAGACGAGAAAGGCAAGCTAATTGGCTTCATCGCCATTTTTTCAGACGTCACAGAAAGAAAGAAAGCAGAAGAAACGATTAGGGAAACAAAGAACTACCTTGACAATCTTTTGAGTTATGCCAACGCACCTATTATTGTTTGGGATAATAACAAAAGAATTACCTTATTTAACAAAGCATTCGAGGCTTTCACAGGCCAAAAACAGGAAGCCGTCCTTGGGAAAAAGATTGATTTATTGTTTCCACCATCACAAAAAAAAGATACTTTACAAACTATAGAAAAAGCTACGAAAGGTGAAAAGTTGAAAACTGTTGAGATACCTATTTTATGCAAAAATAAAGAAATCAAAATTGCACTCTGGAATTCAGCAAACATAACAGACTCTAACGGCAAAATGGTGGCGACAATAGCGCAAGGGCAAGATATCACAGAAAGAAAGAAAGCTGAAGAAGCGCTAAAAGAAGCAAAGGCATTTACCGAAAGTGCATTAAACTCTATTAGTGATATCTTCTACTCATTTGATTTGAGCGGCAAATTCTTAAGCTGGAATAAAACT
>CAYGVN010000080.1:0-2945 GCA_964353445.1 Candidatus Woesearchaeota archaeon | reverse complement strand
CATTCACATTAGGAGTAATAGAAGAAATAAGGGCCTCTACGCGCTGTGCAACGTTTGCAGCAAGAGGCATGTCAACTTTTTGCTCAGGGTCTAGATTTTTAACTCGTGCAGCCTGAGCGCGAGAATAAAGTTTTTGGATTTCTTTTTCCAAGCCGGAGAAATAATCTTGTATAGCTTGAGAACAGATAATTTTTTGCATTCAACCTTTAATAAATCAAATATTTTTAAGTGATGTTATATTTGTGTATATAGTAAAGAATTAATCTTCTAAATTATAACTCCAACTCGCCTTAATGGCGAGTTGGAGGAATAGAAAAACGCACAAAAGTGTGGGATTCCAAGCGAAAACTTTGTTTTCGCTGGATCTAGAAAATTGCAAAAGCAATTTTCTTGGTTAAACCTGTGTGTTTTTCTATAATAAAGTTTAAATAGAATTTTTTCAATATGGTAAGATATGACTAAAAGAGGCCGGCAGCCAGGTTCTGTTATTCGTGATAATATGATAGAAATTCTTTATTTTTTAGGCCCGAGCTACGGCTATGATTTGTATAAAAAGTACAAAAAAGCATTTGGTCCGGTTAGCCTGCGCTCTATTTATCATCATTTGGCAAAAGGCTGTGACATTGGTGTTTTTGAGCTTAAGGGTGTTGTTAAAATTGAAGGTGAATTTAGCTGGGGCGCTGGCGTACAGAGGCGCTTATTTGGCTTGACATCAAATGCTCAGCCAAAAGGCGATCCTAAAATTAAGGAAGCTCTGAATCAATAAAATTCTATTGAAATGTTGATGTGAAAAGGTTGTTTCTTAGCAAGCTATTAGTTATGGCGCTTGGATAAGCTTAAGGCTAAATATCGAACTAAGCTCATAGCTAAAAACCATTTACAGCTTTCAATGTGTTTTTGAAACATACCCAGACACCATCATTTCCTATGGAGACTTAAAATTTTAGAATTTTTATTTAAGTTTAAATTTTAAGGACCCCTCTGTTTCCTATGGAGAATCTGGCTTTCAATGCTCTACCCCTCTGTTTCCCTTGGAAACTCTTCTTATAAGTCTTATTTCTAGAAAATAAGTGTTTTTAGAGTAGTTTTTAATAATTATTAATTATAGATTTAAAGTGATATTTATTATTTGCTATATAGTATATAATTAATATAATTAATTAATAATATAATCTCTAAGTAACATTTTTCCATCAGAAAAGAAGGTGGGAGGCAAGCTTTGTTTCATATGGAAGTGATGATTATTTAAACTAAACAAATATTTATATAACCTGTACTTCTTATGGAGATGTGGAGGTAAGAGGAAGGAGGTATATGACACAAAATTCACAGTTTGGATTAAATGATTATTTCGAGAAATTTCTAGAAAAAGAGCCGTTATTTCTAAATAAAAAAGTTCTTCAATCAAATTACATGCCAGAAACAATTCTGCATAGAAAAGCGCAGGTTGACCAGTTGGCAGCTATTTTAGCTCCTGCTTTAAGAAAAGAAAAGCCTTCAAACTTGTTTGTTTATGGCAAAACAGGGTGTATAGCTGGAGACAGTTTAGTATACACAAATAATGGATGGAAAAAAATAAAGCACACAGATAGTCGAATAGACAAAGTTCTGAGCTTAAACACACAAAAAAAAGAGTATGAATGGTCTGAATTTACGTTCTTAAAATTTGAAAATAAAGACACTCTTCTAAAAATAACACTTGATAATGGATACGAACTTATTGCTACAAAAGATCATCCGCTCCTTACTGAGAAAATGGTTTGGAAAAAAGCAGATGAACTTGAAGCGGGCAATAAGGTATTAATTGCGTATAATTTACCGAATCAAACAAAAAAAGAGATACCTCTAGCATTAGCAAGGCTCCTAGGGTTTACAATAAGCGATGGTAGCCTCAATAAAAGACAGCGAAGAACAAAAGACTCAAAAGGTCATTGGTACAATTCAAACAGGCAAAGATTTAGGTACTTCAGTGAAGATATCGAACTTTTAAAACAAGTGCAGGCAGATTTATCTGTTTTATTTAAGTGCACACCAACAATAATTCATCCTAATAATAGATGTACACATGTTAATGTTATATCACAGCAGATATGTAGTAGCTTGAACAAATTAGGCATTCCCTTTGGCAACAAAAGTGCAATTGTTGAGATACCACAAGCTATTTTAGAATCTTCAGCCACAATTCAAAGAGAATTCATTAAAGCTTTATTTTCTGGCGATGGTACAGTTAGCCAACAGACCTATCAAATCGAATATTATTCAAATTCAAGAAAATTATTGCAACAACTTTCATATCTATTGCACCAAGAAGGTATAATTTGTAAAATAATAAGGAAACCAGCAAAGCTGAAAGGCAAGATTTTTGAGTCCTATCGGCTATATATAAGCGGACAAGAAAATTTAGTTAAATTTTACAATAAAATTGGATTTTATAGCAGAATCAAACAAAAACGGCTAGAGCACTTATTAAATAAATATGTTAAAAACATGGGCTTTCACACTCAAAATTATTTGACCTCAAAAATAATTAAGATAGAAGATACTTTTGAAACTGAGGTGTATGACCTAACCGTTCCCAAAAACCACAACTTTATTGCCAATAACATAATTTCACACAATACAGGCAAGACCTTAAGTGTCCAATATATTTTATCTAAATTAATAGAAACTGCAACGCAAAAATCAATTCCACTTAAAACTATTTATGTCAACTGCAAGCTGAAAAAAATTGCAGATACAGAGTATAGAATAATTGCAGAGCTGGCGCGCGCATTGGACCAGGAAATCCCTACAACCGGCCTGCCGACAGATGAAGTATATAATTTATTCCTTAAAAAAATAGACGAACAGGAGCAGATTGTGATTTTAGTCTTGGATGAAGTTGACAGATTGGTTCAAAAAGCAGGGGATGAAATTTTATATAACCTCACCAGGTCAAATTCGAA
>CAYGVN010000079.1:0-3074 GCA_964353445.1 Candidatus Woesearchaeota archaeon | reverse complement strand
ACTTGCACCGCCTTTTGGATAAAATCCATTTCTTAAAATAGAAATTTCAGATTTTTCGCCGAGCAATAGAAATAAAACATTCTGCAAATAAACTGCCGGAGGAGCCCATTTTCCCCAAGTCCCTCCACCTTCAATTTCTATGCTTATTTCTTTTTTTAGCTGAGTAGTTGGAATCATCAGAGCCTGCAGAACAAGGCCAATCATTCCAGCTGTCTCAATTTTAATTTTAAGGTTTTTTTCAACTAGCTTGCCAGGAATAAACTCAAGCTCTCTTGATCCGAGCTCCAAACCTTTGATCTGCGCGCCACATAGCTGTCCGACAGCAGATATTCCCTGCATATGCTGGGTTTTCAGGCCAGGCTCTGGCCGAGCACCCCGAATGTTATTAATTTTAACAGCCTTGCCAGTCAGCGCAGACATCGCGACAGCAGTCCGCACCATCTGCCCTCCGCCTTCCAAGCCGTCTATCTCGATCATGGTCAGCGAAAGCTTTTAATTATATATAAATCAATTGCTGAATTATGCTAGATATAAAATTTGTAAGAGAAAAACCAGAAGTCGTAAAAGAGTCCGAACTAAAAAGAGGACACGATATAAAGTTTTTGGATGATACTCTAAAATATGACAAACTTTGGCGCGAAGCATCCAGAAAAACAGACGAATTAAAGCATAAGAGGAATTTGGTTTCTGAAGAAATAAACAAATTAAAAAAAGCAGGCAAAAGTGCAGAAGCAAAGATAAAGGAAATAAGCAAGGTTGCAGATGAAATTAAGCACAATGATGGAAAAATAAAGGAATATTTGCAAAAAAGGGATGACGCACTGATGCAAATTGGAAACATACTTGATCCGCGAGTCCCCATGGGGAAAGACGATTCAGATAATGTTCCTATAAAATTTGTTGGGAAACTGCCAAAATTTGATTTTAAAATAAAAGATCATATTGAAATCGGTAAAGATTTAGATTTATTTGAATTTGAAACCGCTGCACAAGTTTCTGGCGCGAGATTCGCTTATTTCAAAAACGAAGCAGTGATATTAGATATGGCTTTGCAGCGTTACGCAGCTGATAAGCTGATAAAGGCCGGCTTCAAAATGGTTTGGCCACCAATGATGTTGAATCGTGCTGCGTTGGCTGGTGGAGTAAACTTGAAAGAGTTTGAAGATACAATCTACAAGATAGAAGGAGAAGATTTGTATTTAATTGGAACTTCTGAACATCCGCTTGTTGCGTTGCGCAAAGATCAAGTATTAGAAGAAAAAGACTTGCCAATAAGGTTCGGCGGCGTGAGTGCCTGTTTTAGAAAAGAAGCTGGTGCACATGGCAGAGATACAAAAGGAATATTCCGTATGCACCAATTTAACAAAATAGAACAAATAATTTATTGCAAGCCAGAAGACTCTCCAAAATATTTCGATGAATTGCAAAAAAACGCAGAAAATATGTTCAAAGAACTAGGCATACCGTTTAGAGTTGTCAACACCTGCACAGGCGATCTTGGCAATAAGCAGGCAATAATGTATGACATAGAAGCTTGGATGCCTGGCCAAAAGGATAAACAAGGTGCATACAGGGAAGTTACTTCCTGCAGTAACTGCAAAGAGTATCAAGCAGTTACTTTGAACACAAAATTCAGAAGAAAGAATGGAAGCGTGGAATACGTTCATATGCTCAATAACACAGCAATTGCAACTCCGCGCGCAATTGTGGCGATTCTTGAAAACTTCCAGCAGAAAGACGGCTCAGTAAAAATACCAAAAGCACTTTGGAAGTATACAGGCTTTAAAGAAATAAAACCAATTAAAAAGAAATAGCTTTTTAAACCTATATTCTAAAGTAAACAATTGGTAAAACATGAAAATCCTAGCAGCAGGCGATATACACGGCGACATAAGTCAAGCTAAAAAGCTGGCAAAATGGGCAGAGCAGGAAAAGGTAGATGTAGTTGTCCTTGCCGGAGACTTGACATTCGCAGAGATGAACACAGAAGGCCTGCTGAAGCCTTTTGTGGAGAAAAAGCAAAAAATTATTTTGATTCCAGGAAATCATGAATCGGTTGCAACTGCTGATTTTTTAGCTCAGGTCTATGGCGCTACAAATCTGCACGGCTATTCTATTTATTTAAAGGATGCAGGATTTTTTGGCTGTGGCAGCGGAGATGTCGGTTTCTTTCAGATTCCTGAAAAAGAAATCTATGACCTGCTTAAGAAAGGATTTGAAAAAATAAAGAATATGAAAAAGAAAATAATGATTACTCATATTCATCCAGAAGGCTCTCTGGCTGGAAAGCTGATACCTGGCAGCTCTGCTGTTGCGCAGGCCATTAGAAAATTCAAGCCAGATATAGCAATTTGCTCCCACATCCACGAAGCAGAGGGAATTGAGGAAATGATGGGGCCTACAAAGCTATTTGTTGTCGGCAAAAAAGGAAAAATAATTAATATATAGATTTTACAAACAAGCATATGTACCAATTGATAATTTCTGAAAAACCAGCAGCAGCTGAAAAAATAGCGCATGCATTAGGGAACGCCCAGAAGAAATACAACGGAAAAGTTCCTTACTATGAAATACCAGACAAGAAAATTGTAGTTGCTCCTGCTGTAGGCCACTTATTCACATTGAAGGAAAAGCAGAGAACCTGGGAATATCCTGTTTTTGATTTGCAGTGGACACCGACGTATATCTCTGACAAATCAGCTGCATTTGCAAAGCCATATTTTGATTCAATAAAAGAGCTTTCAAAGAGCGCAAATGATTTTGTTGTTGCCTGCGATTATGATATTGAAGGAGAAGTAATTGGATTAAATATAATCAGATATATCTGCGACCAAAAAGACGCAAAGAGAATGAAATTCTCCACGCTTACAATTCCTGATTTGCAGGAGTCATATAAAAATCTCTCCAAAACCCTTGACTGGGGCCAGGCAGAAGCAGGAGAAACAAGGCACTACCTCGATTATTATTATGGAATTAATCTCTCAAAAGCGCTAATCAGCGCTTTCTACCTTATAACAAAAAAATATCAGTCTCTAAGCATCGGAAGAGTGCAGGGGCCTGCTTTAGCAATTCTT
>CAYGVN010000078.1:0-3084 GCA_964353445.1 Candidatus Woesearchaeota archaeon | reverse complement strand
CAGACAGGCACGCCCTGCATAGGCTCTCCTTTGCCGCAATTTCCAGCCACAAAATCTATTTTCTTGGATAACGCATCAATGGCGCTGTAAAAAGCAGGCGTTGTTATTTCCAGCACAGGCTGTTTAACAGGATCTTTGATTTCTCCTTTTTCAATCAGGTAAGCTTCGTTTCCTACATATTTCTGGTTGTAGCGCTTGTCATCAATATTCCACTCCATGTATGATTTGATATAAACTCCTTTTTTGATGCCTTCGAACAGTTCTTCTTCTGAATAATCTCCCGGCAGCATGAAAGTGTTTGACATGCGCACAATAGGCTCAACGCCATATACGCACGCTCTTGCAGACCCGTTGCTCTTTAGTCCGAGTGCAGCAGCAGTCTCCCGGTTATGCAGGAATTCATTTATTTTCCCATTTTTCATAAGAAATTTTCTTCTTGCCTGGACGCCTTCATCATCAAACAAAAAGAAGCCGGCGCTGTTCGGCAAAGTAGGGTCGTCCACAACAGTAACTATCGGCGAGCCTATCTGGTTTCCTATCATGCTCGGCTGAACAAAAGATTCTCCTGCCTGTGCAGCTTCCCTGCCAAGAATTCTGTCAGCTTCGTACGGATGGCCGGTGCTTTCGTGAACAGCAATTCCAACAACTTCAGGCGAGGCAATTAAATCTACTTTTTCCTTCGGCGCCTTCACTCCAGATTTTATGTTCTTTAGCATGCTTTGCGCTTCATTATTTAATGCATCAACCAAATTCCATTTTTTCAGAACTTCCCAGCCTTCCACAGCCTTGTATTCAAAATGCCTCTGCAGTGTCGTTGCATCTGCCTTGACTGTCAAAAAATATGAGAAGTGAAGCCGCGGTATTTTGGAAGTTATTTTCGAGCCTTCTGAATTAACATAATATTTTTCTATCAGCGCATCTGAGAAAGAAAAATACCTTGCAGGCACATTTTGGCCCTTTAAGGATTTTTCTATTTCAAATAAAATATCAAGTTTTTTGTCAGGAGTTACATCCTGCGTGTTAATTTTTTGCTTGACTTCATAATCTTTAACAACTGATTTCTCTTCCGATAAAGTTACAGGAGTTTTTAGAAGTATTTTGGCTCCTTTCGCTATCTTGACAGCCTGCTCAACAATATCTTTTATTTTATTCTGCTCCAATGTGTTAATAGCAGCAAAGCCGAGAGACCCGTCTACAATTAATCTGATGCCCAAGCCGGAAGATATTCCAAACCCAGAAGCTTCCAGCACGCCATTTTTTAAAGTAAATACATTAGCAACAGAATTTTCCATGCGCGCTTCAGCGTACTGCGCGCCTAAATTAGCTGCATGAGCAACAGCAAATTCAGCCAAATCTTTATTCATAGCTATTAACTGCATTTCTCTCATTAAAAATTTTGCTTCCAGTATATTTTTAAAGTTAGGTGTTTATTTTACTGAAATGGCGCAGACACAAGAAGAACTTCAGGAAAAGCTCAAGCAGCTTAGTCCCCAGCAGATTCAAGAGCTTATTAAAAAACAATGTGTGTTCTGCAAAATTGCTGCAGGCGAAATGCCGGCCAAAAAGATATACGAAGACAATAACTTCATGGCATTTTTAAGTATACAGCCCGCAAACCCAGGCCACACAATTGTAATACCAAAAGAACACTTTTCAGTGCTTCCTCAGCTTCCTGATGAGCTGAATGCAGACTGCCTAGCTCTAATTAAAAAGCTGGCAGCAGTTATTTTTGAAACAGTTAATGCAACAGGAATTAATGTCCTGCAGAACAACGGCGCAGCAGCAGGGCAGAAGATTCCTCATGTACATTTCGAAATAATCCCTCGTTTTGAAAAAGATAATGTTGGTCTTGAATGGAGCACAATGAAATTAAAAGAGGAGCAATTTGTGCAGGTTCAAAAGCGGCTTGTTGAAACTCTTGCCGGATTCAAGCTGAGCAAGAAGCCGGTTGTTTATGATATGAGCGGTGTGCCTATTGAAGAAGCAAAAAAGAAAGCGCGAAGCAGGCCAAAAAAGCTGCCAAAAATTGAGCCGAGATTGCCTTGATTCTATATTAATTTATTAATAATAATAAACATAATATCTCCATAAAATAAGCTGGTTAATAAGCCGGCTAAGAAAGCAGGAACAAACGGGAATCCATCTTTTACCTTGACTAATTTCAATTTGCCGGATTTTTCAAGCTCAATTAGTTTGTTTATATCTTTTTTTTCAATTCCACTTCTTGCAGGATTATAAATAAAATCTCCGGCAATTACTTTTTCAGCAATCCAGTCTCCTTCAACCAGTTTGGACGGCGGAATAAATTTATACATGCAGTTTTTTTCAACTGCGCGGGCAAGGAGCAGGAAAATAAAAGTCATTACAGCAAAAATCCAGATTAAAAAGAGAGTTAACAGCATAGAATTAAATAGAATTAAAAGAGCAGGAATAGCCAAGCTGCTCAGTCCCCCATAAACCAGAAGTTTATTTTTTGCAACTTCTTTTTTAATCTTCGAAAAGTTCTTTGCAGCCAGCCAGCTTATTCCAAGCAGGCCGAAAACAGCATTGAACATAAGCATGTTTATCCAAAGTGTCAGCAGA
This sequence comes from Candidatus Woesearchaeota archaeon, assembly GCA_964353445.1. Classification (GTDB taxonomy): domain Archaea; phylum Nanobdellota; class Nanobdellia; order UBA10117; family CAYGVN01; genus CAYGVN01. The sequence goes on along the minus strand of CAYGVN010000078.1, from coordinate 501 downwards.
AAAGGCCACGGCGCGCCTGAACTTAAAACGCCTGGAGAAATAGGCAGGAGTGCGCCAAGCCCGATTAATAATTTAGCATCACCGCCTCCCCATGCTCCGGAATAAAACATAACTGCTGAGACAGCAAAAAATACTCCTGCGCCTGCAAGGGAATAAAGAAGAGGCCAAATAGAATATTCTGTAACAGATACAATTGCATGTCCGCCGATGCCAAATATAATTAAAAAGTAATTTATCCAGTCAGGAACCCATCTTCCTTTTAAATCTGTGATACAGCCGGCTATACATCCTAAAATTGCAGTGCTTACAAAAATAAGGTCAGCTACCATTTAGCTATTATAGTTTCGAAAAGTATATTAATAATTTTGTTTTTTAGGAGTAATGAAAAGGTGGTATTATGAAGTCACTGGTATTAATTTTTAGTGTGTTTATCTTAGCAGGAGTGCTTTTTTCTGCTGTTGCTGCGCAGGACGGCGAGCAGTTCCTCAGCGAAGCAGCAAA
>CAYGVN010000077.1:0-3176 GCA_964353445.1 Candidatus Woesearchaeota archaeon | reverse complement strand
CAAAGCCCGCTTAGAGCTATTAAAATAATTTGATTGCCGAAATGTTTGCTGAAATTCTTCAAAAATTTTATATTAAAAATTGCAAGGCCTATAAATACAGCTCCTAACGCAAGCAGAAGATATTCTAATATTAGGCTTGCGCCGATGTTTAAAACAATTCCTCTTAAATATTTGAGTATAAAATAAAGTGTGTAAAATACTATTGCTATCAATCCAAATACAATACAATCTTTCAGTTCAAATTTGTGCTTCCTGAGACTATTCAGTTTACCTCTGTTCAGAAAAACAAAAAGTATTGCTGCAATCCAGAAGAAAACAGAGATGTACACATTATACAGCTCAAATTTGTATATTATACCTAAATACTGAGCTATTTGCCTTATTGACAGCGGGATAATGGCATAAATGAGAGCAAAGAATACTGCAAGCTTTAAAATAAATTGCTTGAATCCTGGCTTTATTTTCATGCTGAATTATTAATTTTAAATGGTTTTAAACTTTTAGGCTCTTCAATAACTTTTTTATACCCTGTTTTGCTATGTGATAGTATGTTAAAACAGGCCATTGTATTGAGAGTGGATTTGAATATGAGCAGGGGCAAGATGTGCGCCCAAGCTAGCCACGCCAGCTTGGAATCTGCGCTGAAAGTCATGAAAGTTGATAAGATATTCAAATCAGACAAGCTCAAGAATTGGAGAGAAGAAGGCGCAAAGAAAGTTGTTCTAAAAGTTGAAAGCGAATCAGCTCTGATGAAAATCAGAGACCGAGCAACAAGAGCTGGCTTAAGCAATTCGCTGATAAAAGACGCAGGCTTCACAGAGATACCAGCTGGAACAATAACTGCTATTGGAATTGGGCCAGATGAGGAGAAAAAGATAGACAGTATTACTGGAGATTTGTCGGCGCTTTGAGATTAAATTTTTCTCTCAATTCTTTTACTATTGCTTTTGTTTTTTCAGAAGCTAATCCTGTATATTTTGATATGTACGTTAAATACTCTTTTTCTTCCATTGTAAATTTGCTTTCCCAGAGGTTTTTGAAATTCTCATCTAATTCTGCAACATGAAGCAAATCTCGCTCATTTTCTTTTGCTTTAATCGACCATTTTCTTACTGTTTCATGCGCATCCGGAAAATCATATTTTTTTAAGATAGTGGTCATACATTCTGCTTTACTATACTTTCCGCTTTCTGCAACATGTCTATTCATATTTTCTTTATGAACTAAAAGTTTACCCATTGTTTTATCTAATCGCTTTAAAGAATTATTTAGCCCAAGAATCATATGTATTGGCTCAAAACGAGCTATAACAGAATTTGTTAAATCTCGCTGATGGTCTGATACTCCTATTTGATATAGCAATGATTGGCCCGCTTTAACAATTGAAGACATTCCCTGAGCATTTTCAAAATTAATTGGATTTTGCTTGTTTGGGTCTGCGCTTGAACCGACCTGCATATTCTTCTCGTAAAATTCTCCTACCTCTGCAATTTCTGTTCTTTGGAGATGTCTCATGCTGTTTGACATGTCTGCAAGAACATTTTCCATTGCAACAATCGAATTGCCTAAATCCATAAGCGGCTCCCGTCGGGTTATTTGGCTAGATGCCTTGCTCTGCTTTAGTCCAAGAACGTCTTCGAGAACATACCTCTCAAATTCTAACGCGTTTTCTTTTCCAACAATTGTTGCCGGAGAAGCGTGCGTTCCAACAATGCCCGCAATTTTGCCTTCCAACCCATTTGTTGCGCGGTCCAGATTATCCATCGTATATGCAAATGCATTTGCGTAAGTGGCCATAACATAACCGAATGTTGTTGGCGAAGTCCATTGCCCATGCGTTCTTCCAACTTGAACCTGCTCCGCATGTTTTTCAGATAAGTTTAGCAAAGTTCCAAGAATTTTTAGTTCTCTAAGCTGTGTAACTTCTTTTATAGCCCTCTTATACATAAATGCTCTTGCAGTATCGATAATATCATATGATGTTGTTCCAGGATGTATTTTGCGTGCAGTATCTTCGCTGACTAATTCTTCAAGTGCCCTGTTAAGCGCATTTATATCGTGTTTTGTTACATTGTCTTCAAGATAATATACTCTGGAAGCTTTTATTTTATTAACAGCTTCTTCCAGCTCTTTGACATTTTGCTCTGTTGCCAAACCAAATTTATATAATCCTTTCATCAAAGCAGTTTGTACAGTTGCATAAGCTTTAATCTCAGCTTCTGCAGATAAAATCGGCTCTAATGCTTCATCTCTGTATTTATAATCAAATGGGCAAAAATTTCTATAGATTATTTCTTTTTGTTCGTCTCGCAGAGTTTCTAAAGTAGTTTTAAGTTCAGAAAGCTTTTCTACAGGTTTGCCATTCGATTCTCTGGTTAAACTATCTACAATCTCCAATGCTTTTTGGTATAATTCAGTTGTCATATCAAATTTTAGTTAGTTTGGGAAGTTCGCAGTCAAATTTGCCATATTTTGGCATTAGTTCTCTAAATCTTCCGACAGCTAAGTTGTAAGTGTTTTTTACTTCTTCTGGAGAAGCTCCAGCTCTGAAGCCATCTTTATCTAGCTTTTGTCCGTCGCTATCTCTCAGGCGCATCTCATCTGGAGAGATATAATCCCCAATCATCCAATTAGTCCTCTGCTGCCCTATTTCAAGTTTTATGTCATAAAATTTAAGATTTTGCTCCAAGAAGAAATTATAGAATAATTCTGTAATCTCTTTAGTCTTTTGTTTAAATTGATTTATTGTTTTTATATCCGGCAGTGGTCCATTAATATTTCTTAATCCTAAATTTCCGTATTTGAACAGTGCGTCATAAATATCTACGCTAAGCTCCGGGTCGTGCCTCTCATCATCTTTTAAATAGACTTGAACAGTAGGCTTTTTTAGTAGCGTTCCATCTGGAATTGGCGCTAATTTATTAACTAGGCTGCCTGTTGCTATTTTTCTTCCTACAATTTCTAATGGAGCCATATCTAATTTTTTAATCAGCATGTAGCCTGGTGCAGGAGAAGATATGTAAGCTGTTTCATGTCCGTGCATAAGTAAGAAATCCATCATTCTTGAGGCAATTTCCCATGTTGCCAATGCTTTTCCAGGGATTACTTCTTTTCTTACTCCATCCCCTGCAGTTGCAACATCTTTCATGGCCATAAGTGCCCTTGTTTCATCGTCT
>CAYGVN010000076.1:0-3403 GCA_964353445.1 Candidatus Woesearchaeota archaeon | reverse complement strand
AAATGTTACAGCTGTTATGGGGATAGTGAGGGATATTACCAAACAAAAGAGCACCGAGCAAGAGCTTGATAAAAAAATAAAACAGCTAGCTCAGCTCAGGCATATTATAGATGGCTTGAAAAAATGAAATTCTTTGACAGCCTTCAGGAAAATTCAGCAAATATTATAATCAGCCCTCCGCTGGAGGGCAAGAAGCTCTTTGTCTATGAATACGTCGAATACAAGCTAAAGGCAAAGGAGCCTGTGCTGTATATAACAACAGACCATTCCCCAGAAGACATTAAAAAAGAGCTTGTTGCAAATAAAATCTTCTTCGGCGATGCAGAAGAGAAAGGGATGCTGAAATTCATTGACTGCTACAGCCATCATGTCGGCGAGCACAAGCCAGATTCAAGCGGAGCAAAGCGGGTATCAGGCCCGCTGGCGCTGAGCGAAATTTCAGTTGCGCTTTCAGATATTGAAAAGGAATTTTTCAAGAAAAGCCCGAAGCACACAGTTATTTTTGATTCCATTTCGACAATGCTCATGTACTCCAATCCGCAGGCAGTCGGCAGGTTCGTGCAGGTGACAATAGCTAAAGTGAAAAATGCAGGCGGAAGCATTTTCTTCACCCTGGAAGCAGGCATGCACGGAAAAGACGTGATGGTTGCAATGGAGCATCTAATGGACGCAATTTTTTATATAAAGCACGAGAAAGAAAAAGTTTATGTCAAAGCAACAGGCATAGACAGCTTTGAAGACTGGACTGAGCTCAAATAGTACATCCCTTTTCCCAAGCGAAAACTATGTTTTCGCTGGATCCAGAAAATGCTTCGCATTTTCTTGGTTTCGCAAAAGAAAAGGTCTCTACGAAACCCCAAAAGAAAGGCATGGGTTTCGCTACGCTCAAGCCCATAAAATCTTTAAACAATCAATTCCTTTTTTAATGTATGATAGACATCTGTCTGCCCAAAAATAACGAAGAAGAAATAATAGCAAGAGCTGGAGAGTTAGGCTATTCCTGCCTGGTTTTTCTTTATGATTTCGACCAGAGAGCACAAATCCAGCAGAAAAAGAAGGAATTGGAGAAATTTAAATCAAAAATTGATACAAAAGTCGGGATTTATCTGAGGCCCAGGACAATCAGCCAGCTGAAGAAGCAATTAAATTATTTTTACATGGAAGCTGACTTTATGGCTGTCTGCTCCTCAAAAGAAGAGATTGTAAGGGAAGCTGTTTCCAGCCCAAAAGCAGATGCTGTTTTCGACGTTGCAACAGCATCTGGCAGAGACGCCCCTCATTACAGAAATTCAGGCTTTAACCAGGTTCTTGCTGATTTGGCAGGAAAGAACAAAGTTGCTTACGGTGTGGACTTTTCTCAAATATTGGATTTAGAAGGCTGGCCAAGAGCTAAGCTGTGGGGCAGGGAAGCCCAGAACATGCACATCTGCAGAAGGAAGCTCCCAATTATAATAGCAAGCTTTGCCAAAAACCAGTGGGGTCTCAGGAAGCCGGAAGACTTGTCAGCTATCTCAAGGCTTTTGGGCCTAAATTTCCCTCAATCAAAAGCAGCTGTTTCTAGCAATATTGCAAATATCATCAAAATCAAAGCGCAGAGACGAAGCAGGGAATATATTATGCCTGGAGTTAAACTGATAAAGTAGTTTTATCTACTGCCCAGTTATAAATTACCGAAAAGTTTAAATAAGTATATTGCCCAGTAAACTATACTGTCCTTACCTCCGGTTTGGGCAGAGTAGGTAGTGGGAATTTACCTCCTTAAGTGGAAGCACGATTTTCTTAATCGTCAGTGGCCAGCCCGCTGCCTACATTTTATTATATCTTCAATAAGCTAAATTCTTTTAAATTTGCACCAGATTTCTAAATCCTCTTGGAGGTGTACGCTTGTCCTTGAACCCTAAAGATTTCAAATATTCAGAGTTTTTTAAAGAAAAAGAAATAGAAGTGGATTACGAGCCAAAAAATAAATATACGGAATACCCCTTTGTCCGCCAGAATCGCAGAGTTAAGGTACTTTCAGATATTTTAGGGGTGCCCGAAGACAGAATAAATTCCAATCCATCTGTTATTGTCAATCCTCTTCATCAGCTTAGAAAGTCTGTCGATACAAATTATCCAAAAACAACAAAAACTAATTTGAAATTTAATAATTTGGATAAAATAAGACTTTCCCGCCAGCAGGAATACTTTGAAATTATTGGTATTTTACTTGGTATGTCAATATATTCAACAGTTTATGGCGGCAGGCTAAAACTTAATCCGGAAAGGGAAGAACAAATAAGTTATTTGGAAGATAAAATTAAGATATCCAAAACTGAAAAAGAATTTAAACCAAATGATGATGCAAGAATATACTATTACAGCAGAGGAGATTTTTGTTTAACTGTAAGAAATCCGAATTTAATTTATTTCCACAGGCTAGAAAATAATCTGCCTTTGCATGATATGGGAAAGAAGGCTTGCGATGCTCTTTACAGAGGATTTATAACCAATTTCATTCCAGGCAAGAACAGATTCATAACCGCCTCCTCCAAAAGAGGAGAGTTAGTTAGGCATCTCGCCAGGCTCTCGGCTATACGTGCAATAGAATACGAATATCAGATTAATGAGGAATCTGACCGTGAATTAAATCACTGGATTTTGTTTTATAAGCCTGAAGATTTAGAAGAATGGCTGCTGAGCGATAAGAGATTTGATTTTGTCCGCGAAACATTAAGAAATATGCCAACGATCTCAAGAGAGGAAGTTCTCTGCCACATGGAAAATTGTGAAAAGAAAACATCATACAAAGTTGGAAAAAGATTAAATGAATTTGAAATCTCAAATATTAAAGAAATTGATAGGGAATTAAATTTGATTAATGAAGAATTGCGCGAATTAAATAAGCAATACTGGGTTCTTGTGCAAGAAAAAGACAGAATAAATACTTTGGATTATACGGGGGACAGAAAGCTGGAATATAAAAAAATAAAAATAAAAGAGCAAAAACTGGAAAAAAAGATTCGGCAAATAGAAAAAGAGGAGCAAGATGCGAAACAAGAGAAAACAGAAATAATAGAAAGAAACAGAATAAAATACACCGCAAAAGAGAAAAAATTTAATGATGGCTACGGCAGATCACAAATAGCGCAGCAGAAGCACGAGAGAATTTATGAAGAGCGCAAAAATGAGCCTTGATTTTGAAAGAATTATAAAATTATCAGATTTTTATGACGTCTCCATTTTCCGGCGCAATAGCTTCCAAGCCCTGGAATCTGTTGTTTAATTCTGTAGCGAATTTTTCGCAGTATTCGCCGTGCATGCAGATTACTTTCTTTGGCTTGACTTTCTGGACAAATTTCAACAGCTCGCTCCTGCCTGCGTGTGCAGACATGTCGAACTGGGAAAGCTTCATCTTTAGTTT
>CAYGVN010000075.1:0-3453 GCA_964353445.1 Candidatus Woesearchaeota archaeon | reverse complement strand
CGATTTTCCATTCATTTTGGAAAGATTCCAAAAATATAAAAATAAGTTATATTTGGGGCTTGACGGCTCTGAACTATTAATAAATGCAAACGGTGCAGGGTTTGCGGGCCTTGTTCATATTGATATACTGCATTTTATTGGAAATATTTTGGGCCTCGAGACTGAAAAATTGGATTTTGTGGCAAAAGAACTGCTCAGAAAAGACAAGTTATCTTCTCCGAAATACCCTAAAAAAATAAATGAAATGTGGGAAGTAGGGCTTGAAGATGAACTTTCAAATTTAATAAGTTATAAGCTGAATGATGCGCAGTTAATTTATGAATTATTCCTAAATATTCTTCCAACTCAGCTGCAACTTGTAAAATTAATAGGCCTGCCTCCTTTTGATATTGCCCGTGCAACTTACGGAAAGCTGGTTGAAGAATTTTTAATTAAAAATTGCTCCAGATTTGGCCAGCTGATACTCAGGAGGCCCGACCAAAGTGAAATTATTGATAGAAGAAAGAATACATACAGCGGCGGATTTGTCGTTGAGCCTCGGCCAAATTTATACAAAAATGTCTGCGTTTTTGATTTTAAATCATCATATCCCCAAATAATCGCTGCGCATAATATCAGCCCTGAAACCATTAACTGCGAATGCTGCAGGTATAAAGGAGGCCATCATATAACAGAAGGCTTATGGTTCTGTTCGAAAGAAAAAGGGTTTATGCCCGAACTGGTTCAGGAAATTATAGAGCGAAGAAGGCGAATACTTGCAATATTGGAAAAAACATCTGATGATGATCCTGCGCGCATAGAACTTAGCGCAAGGGCTCACGCGCTCAAATACGTTGCTGTTTCATTTTATGGCTATCTTGGATTTTCCGGGGCAAGATGGTATTCTCTGGACTGCGCAAAAGCAATAACTCTTCTAGGCAGGAATTATATTCAGATGGTTATTAAAGAAGGAGAAAAATTTGGTTTTGAAGTGCTTTACTCGGATACTGATTCTGTTTTTATTTTATTAAAAGACAAGTTAATTGATGATGCTAAAAAGTTTTTATCTATAATAAATTCTATCCTGCCGAGCCCGATGGAGTTGGAGTACCGCGATTTTTATCCATCTGCTCTATTCTTGGGAAAAAAAGATGAAAGCGGCGGAGCAAAAAAACGCTATGCTCTTTTAACCAAAAATGGCAATTTAATACTCAGAGGATTAGAATCTATCCGCGGAGACTGGTCTGAATTAGCTAAAAATTGCCAGAAAGATGTGCTCAATATTATTCTCAAGGAAGAAAATGTAGAAAAAGCTGTTGCGCATGTGCAAAAATTAATACAGGATGTTAAAGAACGCAAAGTTGATTTGAATGATTTAATAATTAAAGTTCGTTTAACCAAGTCTCTTGACAAATATGTCGCAAGAACTCCATACGTGTTAGCAGGAGAGCTTGCTGCACAGAAAGGACACGATGTTGGGGAAGGATTTGTAGTTTCTTATATAATAAAAGGAGGAGAAAATAAAATTTCTGAGAGAGTTATGCTCGCTGAAGATGCGCACCTGCAGGATTATGACCCTGAATATTACTGCGAAAACCAAATTCTCAGAACAGTTTATAAAGTATTTGAGATTTTTGGATACACAGACGAAAAATTAAAATCTGGACAAACAACATTGGGCGGATGGGATGGACGAGATATTTCAGCCAAGTAAAAATATAAAATTGTTCTTTGGAACAGAAAAAGCCATAGAACTAAGAATGCGCGGATGGGAAGAAGCCAAAGAGGAAAATCTCATTTTAGTTGCACCAGAATCTACTCCAAAGAAAAAAGTTAAATTTATGGGCATTAAAAGAGGACAAATTCTCCAGAATAAAAAAATTAATACAAGGTTTATAGAAAATATCACTACTTTAAAAAATTTAGAGAAAAATTTAATGCGACTAGATCAAGGACTAGAAGTTAGATATTATCCTCATCATGGCTTTAGCATGTCTATTATAGACAAAAAAGTTATTCTGTTGGAAGTTTCGATTCCTAGCGATGAACTTTTAAATATCAGAATTGAAGATAAAGACTTTGCAAATCAAATGGCAAATTATTTTAATATCCTTTGGGAAAGAGCTAAACCATTAGATGAAAAATTAATCTCAGACTTGAGAGCAAAACTTAGTCATGGATAAAGAAATTTTGGATAAATATAAAAAAGCAGGGGAAATTGCAGCCAATGCTGCATCTTTCTCAAAAAAGCTGGTAAAAGAAGGTGCGCTCCTGCTCGATATTGCCGAGCAGACTGAAAAGAAAATATTTGAACTTGGAGGCAAACCAGCTTTTCCTGTTAATGTTTCAGTCAATGATATTGCAGCTCATCATGTTCCTTCTTCAGATGAAAAAATTTCTTTAAAGAATGGAGATTTGGTAAAAATTGACATAGGCGTGCATATTGACGGCTGGATTGCAGACACCGCATATTCTATTTCAATTGGAAAATCAGAAGAAAATGAAAAATTAATTCAGGCTGCCGAAGCTGCTGTAGAATCTGCGCTAAAGATAGCAAAAAAAGGATGTGAAATCAGAGAAATCGGGTCTGCAATTGCAGATGCTATAAATTCCTCCGGCTTCCAGCCAATTAGAAATCTTACAGGCCATCTCGTTGACCAATATCTCCTGCATGCTGGATTGAATATTCCTAATTATGACAACGGAAATAAAACAAAACTTGAGAAAGATTCTGCAGTTGCGATAGAGCCTTTTGCAACAACAGGAGAAGGCATAGTTGTAGAGGGAAAAGAGGCTGAAGTGTTCAGCCTCGAAAAAGTTTCTGCTGTCAGGTCTGGGAGGGATATTCTCGAATTTATTGCATCCGAATACCATACCCTGCCTTTTGCCCGCAGGTGGCTGATTAAAAAATTCGGCACACTTAAAACAAATTTATTTCTAAGAGAAGCTTCTGCAAAGGGATTAATTCATACTTATAAAATTCTGAGAGAAATATCTGGCGCAAAGGTTTCGCAGGCTGAACATACAGTAGTAATAGCTGAAAAACCAATAGCCACAACAAAACAATAAAAATAAAATAAAAATGAAATAGAAAGAATTTATCGTCGCTTTCTTTTTGCACTTTTTTTCCTCTTAGCTCTTACCTTTCTGACTTTTCTTTTGGCCATTTTTTACCTCCTTAAGTTATGCACTTTATAATTTAATTATATACATCTTAGTAAATACTTCTATTTAAGAGTTGTTATGAAAAATTCCCAAATATTTTTTAGTAAATATCCAATTTAATTTTCTAGAAAAATAAATTTATTTTAAAAACCCAAGAAAATGAGAAACATTTTCTGGGCCCCAAACCCAAGAAAATGCTAAGCGTCATCTGGGCCCCGAAAATCCTCTAGGATTTTCTAGGGAATTGCATAGCAATTTTTGAGGGTTTAACTCATGGACGCAGGAATATTTTGGCATCGCTTCACAGCA
>CAYGVN010000074.1:0-3465 GCA_964353445.1 Candidatus Woesearchaeota archaeon | reverse complement strand
TGTAATAATTGCTGTTCGGCGTAGATGCAGAAGTGAAGTCTGATACGCTGGATTTCCAAGGGTCGCCGGAGTCTCCTTGATTAGTGCTTGCATCAGTCCCATCTGCTTCTTCTAAGTCAACTCTCTTATATGCGTCATTTGTATTCACATTGTTTGAAGCTATCGAGCCGACCGACTCGTCTATGTGCCAAATAAGCAGTCCATTGCCAGGAAGATATGCGTCAAAGCCAACTTGCTGCCTGTTCTCGATTAAGAAGTATTGAGCTGTGCCACTATCTGGCATATTTCCAGCTGTGTATCCGCTGTCCAAAGCCATGTAAGTTATATTATACCTTTCAGTCATGTTTATTGTGACAGTAGTTAATGTGGTGAGTTTTATTGGGTCTATCCATCCTAAGAAATATTTTGACCATGCAGAGAGCTGAGCTGGTACAGTTCCGTCAGAGCCGGGGCCATTCCAGCATCCAGATGCCATAACATCCCAATCTCCGATTCCATTGCCGGCTGGAATAGTAGTTCTATATAAATCAGGTAAGCCTAAGTCGTGTCCAAATTCATGAGCAAAAATTCCAACTGGAGATGCTTCTGCCTGCATTGTATAACTAATACAAGTTGAATCAGAAGCATTGCAGGTAATTCTGACACCATCTAAATACAAGTCGCTGGAATTATATCCGGTATCATTGCCATATGCGTTCCAACCTGCGCCGTATATAACCCAACTGTGAGACCAGATATCATTAGCTACATGAGTCAATTCTTCTCCTCCGCCTGCATGCACTATTACAATGCTTAATTCATTTGAATCTAAAATATGATTTCCATTTGTATCAAATTGTGAGAAATTTATACTTGAATCTGCTAAAGTTAATGCTTCTCGAGCTAACATAAAGATGCAGCTATTATTATGATCTGTGTCGCCCATACTGCCACCGCGGACTACACAGCCCGGGCCGTTTGCACCATACCATGAATAGATGTTTGAACTGTTGTACCAAGTGCTATTTGCAATTGAGCCTGTGATATTCAGCTTGCTGTAGGAAGTTTCATTGTAATATGCCCACATGCTTGCATTGTTGCTTGCATTGAAAATTAAATTAGTGTAATAAGTCGGCGTGTGGGCGCCGTTCTGGCCTGTGTCTGTAAAATTGATTAATATTATCAAAATATTTTTGTTTCCTGTTGCAGGCGCTCTTTGAAGAGCTTGAGGCGAAGGATCATCTTTTAAGACAAGCGCCGGCCCTCCAACAGATGGAGCGCCTGCTCGGCCTCCCAAGTCTGCTGGTGCCTCTTCAGTTTCAGCGTGCAGATGTTTTGCTTGAATTGGTTTTGATTTTCCAATTTTATTTGCAGTTGGAGCAAGCTGGTTGTTTTTCAGCTCTGCGTAAGTCCAATATTTGTCTTTATCCTGGACAATTGTGTAGCCGTCTTGTGTCTCTGTCCATGCTCCTTTTTCGTCTCCAATCATTTTGGCTTTGAATTTGCTTCCATCCGGCTGTTTTACATCAAATGAATTTGGATTTGCAGGGCAGGCAAGAGCTACTGATATTAATAATAAAAATATGAGAGGAAATAATAACTTTTTCATAAAAATTTACCTCCTGCTGAAGCAGGTGCTTTTGCATTTGCTTCAAAATAAATCTGGGTTGTATTCCAGCTTTCAAAGCTCCAGACTAGCTGGCCTTCTGGATTTTCAACCCAAGTGACAGGCTCCACCTTAAAGCTGATATCGTCAAGGCTCTGGTAATAGCCGCAGCTTGTTGTGCAGGCAACAGGCTCTTTTTCAATTAAGTATTCTTTACCGTCAATTATAACAGAAATTCTTTGTATTGGAGAAGAAGAACTGTAATTTACAGAAATTGAATGGCCCCAATATTCTTCTGTTCTTGATTCTGAGATGTTAAGGAAAAAAGCTAGCGGCTGGGGAGGAGCAGATGGTTCAGGCTGGTTTGAGCTTATTTCTTTAAACTTAGAATTAATCAAAAAAAATATTGCTACGATTACTATAACTGCAAATACTAAAGCCAGCAACCTCCCTTTATGCATACTTTAAATTCAGTATTTAGAATATATAAATATTATTAAAAGAAAAAAGCCTGTCAAATAGAAATGGTGGCTACAGCTAACTTATGCGTAAGCTGCAAAGGCGGAAGAGCTCTCTGCGGCCATAGCCCCTGCCCTTTGCTGGCTAGAATTAAAATTGCTCCGAAAATAGAGCAGAAAATATCTGAGAATTTTTTCGGTCCCAGTCCTTCTATATTTGTCGGCCACTTCGGCTATCCGCAGGTAAATATCGGGCCTCTTGCTGCAATAGAATCGCGGGAGAATTTGGATGATCCTGCCAGCTGGTATGGAATGGGTTATTCTGAAATAATTGAATTGCGCTCTCTGCTTTTACGCTCAAAAGTCAGACAGCATGTAAAATCCAAAAATAAATTTATAGAAGAAAACAGGGAGCTTGCGCTCGCTGTCAGGCCGACAGATGTTGAATTAACTTTCAGAAAAAAGCCGGTTTACAGAATAAATTTCTCAGACGTTGTTCAGCCAATGGGGCCGACAGCTCTTCTCGAACGGATGAAAATAACTGAAAATCCAAAAATACCCCGCAGAATTGAATATATTGTAAACGACGAGCTGAAAGCTTCAGATGCTAGTTATCAGCTCTACACAGCTGACCAGGATGTGTATAAAATTATGACAATTCTGTCTTCTGGAGCTCTTGGAATTGAAGTAAATCAGAAGCTTGTGCCGACAAGATGGAGCATTACTGCAGTTGATGATATTATAACAAAGAGGCTGCTGGAAGATATCCGTCAGTTTCCGTCTGTTAACGATTATATCCTTTACTCCGGCCAATACCTGGACAATCATTTTGAGATTCTTCTTATGCCTGGGAATTTTGAATATGAGAATTTTGAAGCCTGGGCTCCTGGCTCCACCTGGGCGCAGGATGCTCTGCAGACTTATCTTGTTGAAGAATACGAGCCGTTCCAGGGAAGGACAAAATACGCTGACAAGGAAGGAGGAGGGTACTATGCTGCTCGGCTCGGAGTTATTGAAAAACTCCACGAGCTGAAACGCCAGGCAAGAGTTGTCGTCTTCAGGGAAGTTTATGAAGGATACACTATTCCTCTCGGAGTCTGGGTTGTCAGGGAAAATGTAAGAAATGCAATGAAGAATGCTCCTATGAAATTTGCAAGCCAAAGCGAGGCGCTGAATTATATCGGTTCTAAGCTGAGGCTGCCGGTATCTAAATACATCAAGCAGAGCAAGATATTGAGGCAGCAGAGATTAGTTGATTTTATTTAATATTTCATATCACCAATTGTAACACCTCCTCTTCCTCTTTTTGATATGTAACAAAAAATCTTAAAACATAAGAGTGTGATTGATTTTTAAATGGCAATGAAAAAGAAATACGTGGAGGGGCTTGGAGAAGAATGTACGGATTCTCAGGATTATTCA
>CAYGVN010000073.1:0-3562 GCA_964353445.1 Candidatus Woesearchaeota archaeon | reverse complement strand
CGCCAGGCATAATTATTATTTTATCTGCGCCTAACAGCTGGAACTGCCTTGAGATGGCGTCCTGCATTCCCTGAGAAATAGAAATTAATGAAATAACTGCGGCAATTCCGATTAAAATGCCTAATACTGTAAGCCAGCTTCTCTTCTTTCTGTGGCTGATGTTTATTGTTGCAAGTTTAAAAAAATCCTTAAACATTATGAAGCAAATTTTTTCTTATACCATTTGTATATGATAAATAAAAAGACAAGTCCGGCTATGATGAGCACGCCTTGCTGGACTAAAGCTGCGTTGTTGCTGACCAAGCCCATTTTTGCCAAATCTTCTTTTGAATAAACATTAAGATAAACATTTTGTGTCTCAGAATATTCCTTGTCGTTTGCATCTGAATATTCGACTGAAACAGGAAGCATTATTCTCGCGCTTTCATTAACAGCAACGTTTTCTTTTACGTAAATTTCATATTCTGCTGTTTCGACATCATCCGATGCAACTTCACCGACGTATACCTTAGCCGGCGAAATAATGTCAAATTGCTCATTAGGCATTAATTCGAGAGCCAGAAATTTTGTGTCAAGCAGGCCTCTGTTTATAACATTTAAAGTTACAGAACCCTTTTTTCCGCCAGTAAAAATATCAGAATCATCCAGCCCAACTTCTATTTTTGGCATACCGCCTGTTTTAACAGAAACCTGAAATGAAGTTTTAGAAAAAGTTTCACAGGTTTGGTCTAAACAAAGTTTTAGATACAAGGTGTAAGTGCCTTCAAGGGCATTTTTATCAACATATAAATGATATTCGAGCAGAATAGACTCCTGAGATCCTATAGACCCGACATGCCGGGTGGCTTCTTCCCCTGGCTTGAAGGAAAATGGATAATCTACTTCCAATTCAAACGTGGCATTTTCAACAACTCCGCCGCCAGGATTTTCACCTTTTACGTAGAGCGTGACATAATTGCCCGGCTTTGCAGGCGAAGGATCATAATCTGTCAAAGTAACTTTAACTCCAACACCTCCTGTGGCAACCACTGCATTGCTGGCAGCTGGAATCAAAGCTAGCATTAAAATTATTGATACTAGAATCAGTTTAGTGGCCAACTTACTCCGCAGCATATACTTTTTGAAGGTGATGGTCTTTTATAAGTTTGCCGTCCCTTAAGATAAGCCGTCTGTCTGCATATGCAGCAATATCCGCATCATGGGTTATTACAACGATTGTTTTCTTCTCTTTTTCGTGCAAATCCACCAGAAGCTGCATAATTTTTTCACCTGTCTTTGAGTCCAGATTTCCTGTAGGCTCATCAGCCAGGACTATATCCGGGTTGTTTGCAAGAGCCCGCGCAATTGCAACCCTCTGCTGCTCTCCGCCTGAAAGCTCAGATGGCCTATGATTCATTCTTGCCTCCAAGCCGACTAATTTTAACAGTCCAGTCGCACGCTCTCTTTTTTTCTTTTCAGGAACATCTTGGAACATCATTGGCAGCATGACATTTTCCAGCGCTGTAAGGCTTGGAATCAGGTTGAAATGCTGAAAAATAAAACCTATTATTCTGCCCCTTACCATAGCCAAGGCGCTTTCAGACATCTTTGCTATGTTTTTGCCCTCCAAATAAACATCTCCTTTTGTAGGCGTATCCAGGCAGCCGATTATATTCATTGCAGTGCTCTTGCCAGAGCCGGAAGGGCCCATGATTGCAAGAAATTCTTTTTCCCCCACTTCCAAATCCAGACCGCGCAGTGCAGGAACTTCAACCTTGCCCATTTTGTAAATTTTCCACACATTGCGGACATCAATAATCGCTTTGGCCATGTTTTTTTAATCTATTCTAATTTCTCCTTCACCAAACTTTTCAATTTCTGAATTATTTTTCTGAAAAGCTCTTCGTTTCTATTCAGGTAAGAAGGCTCGATAAAGAAGCCTTCGTAAGCCACCCTGTTTCTTAAAATCCTCAAGTCATCCAGAACAGAAAGTTCATACCCGCTGCAAAGATTTTTCTTTTCAAGATAATCAATTAAATCTTTATGGCTTAATGTTTTGTATCCGTCAGCCAGAAGAATTGCCGTGATAAGCTCTTTTATTATCTCGTAATAATCTGTTATTATAAGTGCAGCCATTTTTTGGCGATCTTGTGATTCAATTCTTTCTTCTATCAAAGAAGCCATTCTTAGTATGCTCCTTGCTTTTTCCTTGTCTGGAGTAATTTTAATTAATTCCAATTAAAACACCTTCAAATAACCCTTTAATGCAGTTCCGTTCAGGATGTTATTTTTCAGCTCTGTGCTCAGCTTGGAAAAATCTTCTTTGAAAAACAAAGCTATTTTCCTGTTCAGCAGTTTCTCATATTTCCTAAGGATTAACTTTTTCTCAGGAGCTTGGACAAACAAATCAATGTCACTTTCTTCAACATCTTCTCCTCTTGAAGCAGAGCCGAATAAGACTATTGCATCCGGAACACAGCCGTCATAAATATATTCAAGCAATCCGCTTTGATGGAGCTTATAGAGCAAATCAAATTTTTTGTACAGTTTAAACATATTATTATCCCGGTTCGCCCTGAATGCTGGATAAATTCCTTTTTTCTCTTTAATAATTAAACCTTCGTCTACTAAAGCCTTTAAGTGAGCAATTATAGAAGGTTGTGCTATTTTTGTCCTTCTGGAGAGCTCCCTCATCTGAAAATCCTTTCTTGGACAATCAAAAAACTCCTGCAAAATCCTATATCTGCTATATTTTTGTAGCATATGCAATAATATTGTAGCAGATGCTATATAAATGTTTCGCCTTAAACCCACTGCATAGCCAAAAGAATCTCGCTAATTACTCCTTTAGAATGCCTCTATTTTGTTTTAATATTAATTTTATTCGTATTACGCCAATTTTCAATATCAATTTTAACCGTCTCGTCTACAAAAGTTTTATTTAAGCCGTCATACAAAAGTATGCCGTGTTTATAATTATTAAATAAATAATCACCATGTGGATTATAGGTTCCCTTAGGAATTAAATACGCATATCTAGAATTTTCTCCTAGGATACTAGAATACAAAATATAATTATTATTGTTATTAAGACCACGGTTAGCAGCTAGCTTTCTAAACTTTTTATTAAGCGGTTCTATTAATTTTAATATACGTTTGTCCTCTAATTCCAAATATATTGTTGTATCTGTATCCGAATTACTTTTAGCCGTTCCGTTATATATACTTCCACAAGATTCTGAAAAGGCTTTTATGCCTTTATTATTTAAATCATCAACAATATTAAATATAACCTGTCGAAGTTTATTTGTCCATATAGATGGATTATATATCCATGACTCAGCAAACTTATCTTCTATTGGGCTGTAAGGATCGATAAGTTTCTCTTTGTTAGATAAATACTTGGTTGAACGTACCCTATATTTATTACTACCATCTTTACACGAATCGGCTCTACGCATAAACTCGATTATCTCTGTATTGTCATCTAAAGAGGCATCAGCAAGTTTCCAAAAACCCTTTTGTTTAACTAGACCGATGGGCTTAGCTAGTTTTAACGCTGTTCCGTTATAATATTTATATT
>CAYGVN010000072.1:0-3597 GCA_964353445.1 Candidatus Woesearchaeota archaeon | reverse complement strand
AAGCATAACTTTCCAGAGTTGCCAGTCTGCAAGATATTTATGTCCTTCCTTTGCTTGGGCTTCAAGATGTGCATTATAAGTTCCAATGTTCGGGACTGTGACTGTAAGTCTGCCATTTGGTTTTAAGATCCGATGTATTTCTTCAATGACAAGATAAGGATTTTCAAAATGTTCCAAGACACTTATCGCATAAACTTCATCGACACTATTTGATTCAAAAGGTATTCTTTTTGAGATATCTGCTACAATATCTGTGGAGGAGGTATTTCTCTTATCCACACCAATGCAACCTTTTCTTTTATTTTCTCCACAGCCTAAATCAATCCATACCTTTCCTATTCTATTTAATATTTCTTTTTCTATAATAATTTCTTTAATTATTGGTTTTATACGGCTTTCAGCAATTCCCATTTAACGTATCTGCAATTTTATCTTATTACTATTAATAATTAATTACAGATTTCATTTATTACGTCTGCAATATTTTTAATTTCTTCTTCAGTTAGATTATAATTAGAAGGTAAACTAATTCCTTTATTTGAAATTTCTCTTGCTACTGGAAATATCTCTTCGGATTTGTAAGGTGGCATATCCGTTACCGGATAAAATATAGGTCTTGTTTCAATTCCATTATCAGAAAAAGTTTTAAATGTATTTTCTGTAACATGAGTCGGCAACAAAATTGAATATAACCAAAAACAATTTTTAGCCCAATGCATCTCTGGAGGATGGATTACAGATTTGTTAAGAATTTTCTTGTACATCCCTGCTACTTTTCGTTTTTTATCAATTATATCATTTATCTTGTCTATCTGCGCAACACCAACAGCGGCCTGCATATTTGTCATCCTATAATTAAAGCCAATAACATCATGCCAATACTTCTTGTTGCGGGTCATGCCGTGATCTCGCAATACTATCATTTTATCCCTAAGTTCTTCGTTATTAGTAAGACACATTCCTCCTTCTCCTGTTGTTATAACTTTATTTCCATAGAATGAAAAACAATTTATGTCACCAAAAGAGCCGACTTTTCTCCCCCGATATTCTGCTCCATGAGCCTCTGCTGCATCTTCAATGATATATAAATCGTAATCTTTCGCCAGTTTTATAATTGGATCCATGTCACATGGATGCCCATAAAGATGAACAGGAATTATTGCCTTTGTTTTGTCAGTAATTTTTTCCTCAATCTTTGTTGGATCTATGCACCAATAATCTGGATGTGAATCAACAAAAACCGGCTTAGCGTTGCAGTAAGCTACTGCGTTTGCTGTTGCAATGAACGTCAATGTCGGCAAAATAACCTCATCACCTTCGCTAATATCCAATGCTTTCAATGCTAAATGAAGTGCAGCAGTTCCATTTGATGTTGCTAATCCATACTTGGTGCCACAAAATTTAGCAAATTTATTTTCAAATTCGGATACAAATTTTCCTTTGGAACTTATCCATCCTGATTTCACAGCTTCAGTGACATTATTCAGTTCATATTCATTCATTACAGGCGATACAAGAGGTATCATTTTTATTTCCTCAAGAATCTTGTTAGAATTTTAGCTTCATTTGGATAGTTTGGAGCATCCCACGCGAAATGTTCTCCTTTTAAGCATCTCTGCCATCTTTCAACATCAGCTTCTACCATTATTTTTACGAGCTTCTCAAATTTTACTTCAGGCTGCCAGCCAAGTTTTGCTTTTGCTTTAGAATAATCCCCTTTCAGTACATCCACGTCAATTGGTCTCAGAAATGCCTTATCTAATTTTACATAGTCTTTCCAATTCAAATCAGCAGCAGCAAATGCTTTTTCTGCAAATTCGCCGACTGAATGTGTTTCGTCTGTTGCTATCACATAATCATCTGGCTCTTTTTGCTGTAGCATAAGCCACATCGACTTGACATAGTCTAATGCGTATCCCCAATCACGCATGGCGTTCAAGTTGCCGAGGTGCAGTTCTTTTTCCAAGCCTAAATGTATCTTTGCCACGGCATTTGAAATCTTGCGCGTTACAAACTCCAAACCTCGCAAAGGACTTTCGTGATTGAACAATATGCCATTGCAGGCAAATAGATTGTATCCTTCTCGATATATTTTAGTTATCCAATAGCCACTTAGTTTTGCTGCTGCATAAGGAGAGGTAGGGTGAAAAGGTGTATTCTCACTTTGAGGAACATGGTTGTTGTTGCCATAAAGCTCGCTTGTTGAAGCTTGATAGAATTTTGCATCAGGACACATGTGCCTTATTGCTTCTAGTATTCTAGTTACCCCCAAACCAGTTATATCACCTGTTGCAATTGGCTGTTCAAAAGAAGCGTTGACGAAACTTTGTGCAGCTAAATGATATACTTCATCAGGCATAGATATTTTCAGCGCTTCCATTAACGAAGATGCGTCTATTAAATCGGCAGGTATAAGTTGCACTTTATCGAATACATCCAATGCCTGCAGTCGCCAGAAGTTTGGTGTCGAAATTCTACGGTAAGTTCCGTATACTTTATAATTTTTCTCTAGTAGAAATTTCGCCAGATAAGCCCCATCCTGCCCAGTTATACCTGTTATGAGTGCTCTTTTGTCAGCCATGTTTATTATACCAATTATTAATTGCTCGCAATATGCTATCTTTGAAAAGTTAAATTTTTAACCTTAACGATATTTACAGGTTACATATTAATAGTGACAGACGAAATTTTAAATAACAAATACCTATTTTTCGATAATACCAATGACCAATCCGTTGGCATTAGAAAAAGGATAATTGTATTTTGCAGTGCAAACTTCATCCCAATCGACTTCTTTCCAGATTTTTCTAGAAACCCGCTTTAAATAAAATAATTTAGTGAATGGTATTTTACATTTTTTAAGCAATGTATCCAAGTCATGATTATAACCTAAAGGCAATGTGACAATCATTTTCCCTTTCGGAGCAAGAAGACTTTTCAAATTTTTAATCGCAAGTAAAATTTTCATAGGAGACTTCGGCTTTTCATCCCAACCAACATGCTCCAGTGTCGAGATACTTACGATTACGTCATATTTTTTAGACGGCCGGAAATCGACAGCGTCTTCATTAATCACACCCTTTGCTTCTTCATACTTATCCACAATATCATAATTAACGTTAAAATAGTGAGAAAGGACATTACCCACTTCCAAAATATTTTTTCCATGATATTCCTTTACAAATTTCCAAATGATTGGAATTTCCACGCATCTCTCGTTTTTCCAAGTCATGTGATGTTTGTGATAGAAATAATTATAATTCTCCCCTTGAAATATAAAGAAATCTGATGATTTTAACGTTTTATAATACCAGTAATACACAGGGCCTGTTGACCAGTTATAAATTCTTTTAATCCCCATATGAATAACATAACAGATTCCTTTCTCTTTCTTCAAAAATTTAGCCCTTAATACGAGTTTTTTAGTTTTTGGAAACATATTCTTTTTTCCTCGTACATCTTCTTTATGATAATCCTGCACAGAACTATACAGCTTCTAGTGCAGACCTATATTTTTCAAAATTATTTTCTTCCACAACTTTCAAACCGATATTTCTTAATTTTATTACGTCTTCAGGTGAAAATTTGTCGGTTTTT
>CAYGVN010000071.1:0-3711 GCA_964353445.1 Candidatus Woesearchaeota archaeon | reverse complement strand
AGAGGCATTTAGGCTTGAAAGCCATCTCAAATCCCTAAGCCCTCCAGAAAAAAGAAGGTTTATGGAGGATAATTAAAGAATTAGCAAAGCGGGCGGAAGAGTTAAATTTACTTACTTATCCATATTTGTATGAATTTACGAAATTGGAAATGGTTTGAATATTTTTCATTTTTTGTAATAATTCCTTCGATTATAATAAGTATTTATCCCTTCTCAAGAAATTTTGCTCTCAATTTTAATGTGCCAAATTTGATTAATATTTTTATGTCAAATTATGCACATTCGTCACTCGAGCATTTGATAGGAAATTTGTTTTTTTATTTTCTAGTAATGTTTGCTATTTTTAATTTTGAAACAAATAAAAAACGCTTTTACATTGCCTCTGCAATAGCTTTTGCTTTTATACCGTTTATTTTATTTACAATCACGAAAATTATTATTAAAGCTTATAGCTTAACTCTTCCACAATCGCTAGGGTTTTCAGGCATTGTTGCCTTTTTAATAGGCTATTTCACTTATGTATTTTACCGTTATCTAAAAAATATTTTTATAAGCATCAACATTACTTTTTTAATGTTACTTTTTGTAGCAAATGTTCTATACTGGTCTATTGTATCTAAATTAGTAAAAATATTTATTCTTGCAGTAGCATCAACGATTTTGCTGGTATGCGGCAATAAAGAAATTTTTAAAGAAGTATTTATGAAAATTTCTAATACTATAAATTCTAGAAAAAGATTAACTAAATCCTACAACATATTTGTGTGGATGTTAGCTATTTTATTATTATTTTCGTTAATCACGTTGTTGCCTCAAAATATTGGCAATATCAATATAATGGCGCATTACGTAGGGTATATATTTGGTTTATTTTCACTCGCCAGCGTGGAAATTTATAAACATATAGTTAATTGGCTGAAAAATTACAAATAGACCTATTCCTCATAAATCCCCCTGCCGTCCTCTTGCCCTCAGCACAATCATCCCGGCCTTGACATCTAGCTCTGCTCAGTCGCCTCGATTGAAGAGAGCTTGAAATGGAAACATTTAAATAGTTCTTAAATATAACAAGCGTTATATGAAGAAACCGAATAGTATTAAAAAATATCAATCGTTATATGAAGAATCTGCTGTAAATAGAATTTTTAGCGTCTTATTCAGATTTCCTGATAAAGAATTTAGTTTGACAGACCTTGCCAAGGAAGCAGGTGTGGCAAAGGCCAACATCGGAAAAATTCTGGACAATCTGCATTCTGCAGAGATTATAGAAATAACAAAACTAAATGTTACCTGGCGCATAAGAGCGAACCAGAGAAATC
Organism: Candidatus Woesearchaeota archaeon; assembly: GCA_964353445.1. Classification (GTDB taxonomy): domain Archaea; phylum Nanobdellota; class Nanobdellia; order UBA10117; family CAYGVN01; genus CAYGVN01. The sequence goes on along the minus strand of CAYGVN010000071.1, from coordinate 2,392 downwards.
GGGATTTTATTAAGAGCAAGATAATCTACAATCTAAACGCTGTTTTTCAGAGCGGTTTGGTGGAACTTCTTGATGAAATTTATAATCATCCAAAAGCAATTGTGTTATTTGGAAGCTTTAGGAAAGGAGAGGATATATCCAATTCAGATATAGACATTGCCGTAGAAACAGACCAGGATGTTGCTAATGGCTACATTGCATTAAGCCTGCAGCAACTGCCGGAATTGACATCAAATATGTCAAAAGGCATAATGGAATTTGAAAAAAATATTAACAGGCACATTCAAATTCATGTATTCAATAGAGAAGGGATTGATGCAGGCGTATTTAATAATATAGCAAATGGAATAGTTTTATTAGGTTTTTTGGAGGTGAAGCTGTGAAACAAGAACAGATTAATATATTGGTGAAGACAAACATATTGCGGATAAGACAAAGGGATAATGAGAAAATAAAGTCGATGCTGAAATCTGCAGAAATCAATGTAAATGTAGCAAAAAAAGTTCCTTTAGATGAAAATGGTGCAACTTTAATATTCAGAGAGATATATGAGTCTATCCGGCAGCTTGGTGATGCATACTGGTGGCTATTAGGTTATGAACCATCGAACCATGAGATTAGTTTGGATGCATTAAAAGATTTAGATATAAAAGATAATATTAAATTAAATTTTTTGAGCAGATTCAAGCAAATAAGACATGGCGCAAATTATCAAGGATTCAGAGTTTCAATTCCCCAGGCAAAAGAAATTCTCGATTTTTGGGATAGCTGTGGTAAAGAGATAATAAAAATAATTAATAGTAAATTGCAAAATAATAAATGAGTTTCCGTTAATTCACGACTCTGATCTTAGAGAATCGTAAATCCCCGTGCTGTTCTCCGGCCTTTTTGTATACTCAAGCAAACACATTAGAAAGCTTTAAAAAAAGATGTTATTTAAATGTGGTAATTGTAATGCTAAAATGAGAGTCGAAAATATTGTTGAAAAGGGCTGCAAACTAAATAATCTAACAAGAAGCCTAAAGAAAACCTTACCAAAAATAGAGGAAGTGAAGTATTTAATAGACGCGCAGCTCATAGCTGAAAGTTATAAATTTATTGATTTTTTCGGAAAAGGCGAAATTAATTTTCATCAAGCTCATTCTGCTGTACCTATTTTTGAAGCTATATGTAATGGCATAGAAAATATACCTCAGATAGAAAATTATCTGAAAGAGAGGAAATGGCCATATCCACACGATCCAAGTATGGGTGGGGTTTATTCTTTGCGCAATTCAAATTTAATCAGAGATAAGCTTGATGGATACGTATTAACAGAGAGAGGCGAGAAGCTTCGGGACTTGCTCGAGGCTCAAATTGAAGAACTTCCAGCATATAAATTATTAGAATTTTGGCAGAAGGAAAAAGAAAACCTGCAAAAGCAAGCTGTAATTGAAGAAAAGAAAGCCAGAGCACATAAGCAAAAAGTGTTTAAGAATATAGACATGTTCATGGCAGTTTTTGATAAAGAAATATGTTCTTCAAAGTATCTTAGTGGAAGAGTATTTGAAGAATACGGACTTAAACTTGCGGTAAAACGAATAGAAGCTTCCATCAAAACTCTTGAAACCGAGCTTGGAAATAATTCTCCAATTGTGCTGGATACACAAAGCGAAAAAGAAGGGATATTATATAAGATAAATAAAGAATCTCCATATTGGCGACTTTGTGACGGCTTTGACAAACAGATATATTAAAATTTATTCGTAGATTGGCACGCTGTTCTCCGGCAGCATTGTGTATTCAATGAATTTTTCTCTCAGCAGCTTGGTCCATGGGCCTGGCCTGCCGTCTCCGACTACCAGCTCGCCGTATTCATGGCCGCCTAGGGGAGCATTCAGAACTTTTACGACTGGCGCAATCTCTGCAGCTGTCCCTGTAAGAAAAATTTCTTTTGCTTTCAGCTTAAGGTCTTTCGGGTGTATGTCTGTTTCGTGATAATCTTCCAGCACATGCTGGTCCTTGCAGATTTCCCGCATGACATCTCTTGTGATTCCCTGCAGGCAGTTGCGCTTTCCCGGCGTGTAGATATAGTATCTTTTCTTCTCAGGGTCGAAGCCGACCATAAAAAAATTATCTCCTGTGCACTCGGCAATAAAGCCGTCATAATCCAGCATGACTGCTTCATTTGCATCTGTCTTGTTATGCTCGTTATAGGCCAGCATTTCATTATAGGCGTTGATATTATTCAGGTAATTCAGGCTCTTGACATTTGCAGACAAGCTTCTCGGAGGCACTCTGGCGCTTTCTGCAATTATCACTTTGAGCCCGTTCTCATATGCCTCCTTTGGATACATTTGAATTGATTTTGCTATTGCAAGTGGGGGAGTAATTACCGATATAAATTTTGGTG
>CAYGVN010000070.1:0-3830 GCA_964353445.1 Candidatus Woesearchaeota archaeon | reverse complement strand
CAGAGGAGTCAGAAGAGCTATATGTGGATTTATCAGCGCTCACAGATACAATAACTGCGCGTGCAGGAGCTGAGAAAACAAGCAGGACAGTGATAAATACAGCTAAGAGAACCGAGCTGATGTAGACGCTGTGTTTAGGTCTGCGCTCTATATCCGTTTCTTCTGCTAACAAAACAGTGGCACCTCTAAAAATTCGTCTCTGTATAAGGATATATTAATTCTTGGCAAGCTAAATAAAAAATATAGTCTTTTTCCCTCAGAAAAGATAATTATTTTTTTAGATTTTAAAATGTAAAAAATCAATATATCATTTTGAAATTTTCAATATTTTATGCAAAAAGTTGTTGCAGTGATTCCTGCATATAATGAAGAAAGGAACATTGGCGAAGTTTTAGAGAAAACAAAACAGTATGTCGATGAAATTATTGTCGTCGACGACGGCTCAGCTGACAGCACCTATTCTGAAGCCAAAAACCATGGCGCAATAGTTCTAAGGCACGCTGTCAATATGGGCTTAGGTTTTACGCTGGCAACTGGAACAGAAGCTGCTATTAAAAGAGGAGCAGAAGTTATTGTGCATATAGATGCCGACGGACAGCATGACACTTCTTATATACCAAAATTTGTTGAAGAAATAAAAAAGGAAAATCTTGATGTTATTATCGGGCACAGGCCTGCTAATGAAAATATGCCTTTTGTGATGAAGCTTGGAAATTGGATTCTTTACACAACTTCAAGAGCGCTGTTTAAAAGCAATATTAGAGATACACAGTCCGGCTTCAGAGTTTTTAGGGCAGGCGCTTATGATAAAATAAAATGGAGTTCGCCGAGATATGCTGTCTCTTCTGAAATTGTAAAAAATGTCAGACAGGCAGATTTAAGATGCAAAGAACTGCTGATAAAAACAATCTACAAAGACGGATACAAAGGAACAACTGTTTTTGACGGCATGAAAATTTTTGCACAATCTATTATTTGGAAGGTGCTTGGAAAATGATAAATGGACTGCAAATAATCGGTTTGATATTCGGGCTTGCCATGCTTTATACAACAAGGCTGTATAACAAAAGGAAAAATATTTCCAGCAAAGAAACAATTATTTGGGGCGCAATCTGGTGCGGTTTCATATTTTTAGTCTTATTTCCCCGCACAACCGATGTTCTGCTGAATGCGCTTGGCATCTACAGGGCGCTGGATTTGTTCATGGTAGCGGCTTTTATGATTACTTTTGGAGTATTGTTTAAAGTCTATAGCATAACGCGCGAATCGCAAAATAATGTAAACAAATTAGTCAGAGAGATTGCACTAAAGCAATTAAAAAAGTAGCTCTTTAATTGGTTTGAACTGGAAGCTTTTCAATAGATCTTCAAAACGCTTTAGCGCTGAATTAATTCTCCAGTAAGTTACAAATTTGGATGAAAATTTTAGGCTGAGCCTGGGTGTTTTTTTGTAAAGCTCCCAGGGGTGGAAATATAATATCGCCGGCCTGCCTTCTTTGTTTATTTTTTTAATTCCATATTTTATGAACCATAAAGGCAGAAACCTGAAAAAGAAACCACCTGCAATCGGAATTCTTCTTCCAAAAAAATTGATAACAGCCGGCGGAAATTCCAGCAAGTTGTTTGATAGTTTATAGGGATACAGTGAAGCAGAGTTTATGCCGTATAAGCCGGTATCAGCTGGAAAAATGCTTGAGTCATATTTGAAATCAAATTCTTTTAGCACATCAAGCGCCCAGCTTGTGCCGTGGTTCAATGAGTAAGTTGGAGCGCGGAAGCCAATCGGCTGTTTGCCTGTTATCTTTTTAATTAACCTGCAGGATTTGCTTATTTCTTCTCTGAATTCTTCTTTTGTCAAATTGTGCAGAGATGTGTGGGACCAGCCGTGTGAAGCAATCTCGTGCCCTTTCTCTGCTATTTCTTTGATTAACTTAGGATACTTCTCAGCAATTTCTCCCAAAACAAAAAAAGTTGCTTTTACATTATATCTGTCGAGCAAGTCGAGCACTGGTTTTGTTGAATTTTCAATCTGGTTGAATTTTTCAATTTTATTTTGGTTTAGATAAGCGCGAGCTAGCTCGATGTGATGCCAGTCTTCCAAATCAATTGTAAGCGAATTCATATTCCCAGCCTCTCTCTTATTTTAGGCCCAAGTGATTTTGCAATAGAAACAGGCAATTTTTTCCAGATGCTTTCAAGACCACTGAACTTTGAATCAGTTGGGTCTAAATTTGGAATTTTTTTGGACTTCCAGAGCAGGTAAGAATGATTAAGCTCCTGCAGTTCAGAGTTCCATTTTGCCTTAAACTGAAATTGGCCTGAATTTTCCCGCACTCTTCCCCAGTCAAGAATTTTATATCCGCTGTCACAGCCCCATTTGATAAATCGCCAGTGAACAGCATCATTTACTCTACGCTCTAAAAATTCGGAGGAAGAAACCGCTGTGTTAAGATAAATTCTGTCTTTGTGCAAAAACCCGAGCAGGAATGCTGCTAATTTATCCTCGCTAAAAGCTCCAAAACATTTTCCAATCTGCCAAAAATTCTCAAAAAATGATTTTGGAAAAGGAGGGGAGCCAAACTGCTTCATATTCTGCAGATAGAGATTGTATATTTCATCTAAATCAGCAGGAAAAAGTTCTCTGACAAAAACTTTGCTTTCTTCTGCCTTGCGGACAGCTTTTCTTGCATGCTTGCTTATGCTTTTCCAAACAGTTTCTGCATCTGATAATTTGGTGACAAACCTGCTGTAAGCTTTAATCTTTTGGAGGCTGGGATGTTCCAGCTGGTTTGAAAATCTTATTTCAAGATAATCAAGATGCGAACATTGCTTTGAGAGCTCAGAGAGCAAAAAGTCAATATATCCGCTGTCTAAATTGCCTGCCGGCCCGCCATATTCTGTAAATGCGCTGGATATAATTCTGCTGCCGAATAATTTGCTTTTTACAATTGAGAATGGGAAGACAATCTGCAACTCGTTGCTGTCTTCTACAGCCCATACTTTTGTCGTTGTTTTCGGAAATGTGTTTTGAATAAATTTCAGCCACTCTGGGGTGTGCATTATTAGTGTATTATTATATTTGCTAAGAAAATTCTCCCACTCTTTTGTTTTTTCATTTAATTCAATTATTCTCATAAAAATCAGCCACACAGGAAACTATTTTTTTCCTGTTCTTTTTTGTAAGCTCTTGGTGCACAGGTATATTCAAAACCTGCTCAGCAGCCTGCCTGCTGGCTGGCAGGTCTGCCAAGAAATAGTCATACATTTTTTCAGCTTCTATGCCTCTGGAAAGCAGATAATTGTAGAGTTCTTCCCGCTTTTCAGCCAGTATAGAGTATCTGTAAAAGGTGTGTTTCGCCCCTCTTGTTTCTTTAGGCGCTTTTACATAATTTTTCAGCTTTTGCGAGAAATATTCTGCATTTTGCCTGCGCTTTTCAATCACATCAGGCAGTTTTTTAATTTGCTTCATAATCAAATTAATTTGATAATCAGATAATCTATAGTTATTTTTCTTGAATTTCCTAAATTTGTTGAAGTGCGGGAAAAGTATATTTGTGCGTATTGGCTTGTAGACGAATGCTGGAAACATTTTAATGAGATTTAGCAGAGAATACGATAAAATAAAATTAAATGAAAATTTAAAATTTGAGTTAGGAGCAAGATTCTCGTTGATATTTTCTGCAAGCAATGCGCCGCCTGAGTGAACGCTTATATCTTTCATGCGCCAGAAGCTAAAAATTGAAGCATCACCAAAAGAGCCGGCAGGCTTGCTGCTGTATTCAGCGCATACAGCCTGCGCGCCGTCTTCAATTAAAAATAGTTTTTTGTCTT
>CAYGVN010000069.1:0-4014 GCA_964353445.1 Candidatus Woesearchaeota archaeon | reverse complement strand
CAGTATAGAGGATGGTTCAATGCTATTATGTGGGCTGGCGTTGCAATAGCTGGCAAAGCTCCGTTTAAGTCTATACTCGGCTATGAAACTCTCAAAGATGAAAAAGGAAGAGAAATGCACAAATCCCTTGGCAATGCCATATCAGCAAGAGAAGCTCTGGCAAAAATTGGCGCTGACCCATTAAGATTGAAATACTGCCTGCAGGACCCGACTGAAGAGCTGTGGTTTGGCTGGAGCACATGCGAAGAAGCGAAAAGATTTATTAATATTCTCTGGAATCTGCATCAGCTGATTTTGAAATCCGGCGGATTCAAAACTAAACTGCCGGCAAGAATTAATATAGAAGATAAATGGATTATTTCCAAACTGCATTCTTTGATTGAAAACTGCACAAAAGAGCTGGAAGCGCTGCATCCGCATACAGCAACTAATTTGCTCAAGGAATTCTGGACAGAAGATTTAAGCAGAAATTATATTCATTTTATCAGGGAGCGGCTGGCTGAGAAGGATGAAGCAGCTCTTTCTGTTTTATATTATGTTTATTCTGATCTGTTAAAACTGCTTGCTCCGGTTGTACCATTCGTAACAGAAGTTATTTACCAAAACCTGAGAAAAGAATTTGGGCTGAAAGCGGAATCGGTCCATCTCTTGGATTGGCCCAAAGCTGACAATAAATTAATTGACAAAAAACTAGAAGCAGAGATAAACTATGTTAAAGATATTACTTCTTCCATGCTTGCTTTAAGGGAAAAAATAGGCAGGTCGGTTAGGTGGCCTGTAAAGACTGCTTCCATTGTAACAGCGGATGAAGCGATAAAACTTGCTTTAGAAAAACACAGCGATTTAATTAAAAGATTAGCAAATGTTCTGGAAATATCGGCCACCAGCAAGTCGCCGGTGCTTAAGCAAAAAATCAAAGCTGATTTTGGAAAAATAGAGCCTAAATACGGACGAAATGCTGCTGAGATTGTCCGGTTAATTGTAGAACAAAGCCCGGAATCTATAACGCGGAAACTGCAGAAGGATAAAAAAATTATATTCAAGCTGGGCTCTGGCGAGCAGGCTGAAATAACAAGAAATGAATTGATAATCGAAGAAACTCTTCCAAAAGGCCTGGCTGGCATGCAGCTTGACAGCTACTCAATTTATCTGGACTTGGAGGAGACGCTGGAAATGTTTGCATCGGGATGTGCAAGAGAGACAGTAAGAAAAATTCAGGATTTGAGGAAAAAAGCCGGCTTGCAGAAGCCGGATAAGATCTCTTTGGCGATTTCAACAGATAAAGAACTAGAAAGAGCGCTTCAAAGCAAAATTGATGAGATAAAAAAAGTAGTCGGCGCGCAGGTCTTGGAATTTGGGGATATAAGAAGCAAGAGCTGGAAAGATTCTTTCAAAATCAGGGATAAAAAAGTTGATATCGGGTTTAATGCAATTTAGTGTTAAGTTGAAAATCTCAGTTCTGTCCCATTATGAAAAAATTGCAAAGCAATTTTTCCATTCCGCGAACTCTTCGAGTTCGCGTTAATTTGAGGACAGAACTGCTTGGTCAAATTTGTGTCTTTTCAAATGGGACACAAATTTGACATATTTTCAACAAAGCCATATTTTAGCTCTGGCGAGGGACTCAAAAGGATTTTTAAAGGTTTCTGCTTTATAAAGGCTTTATAAACAACTTTGGAGAGTGCTGAATGGTTAAAAAAAAGATTTCTAAGAGACCCAAGCGAACGGGGTTCGCTGGGCACCAAAAATCGCAAGGCGATTTTTTAGTGAAACCTGCAAAGAAAAAAGCAGCAAAAAAAGTCAAATTCAAAAAAATAAAAGGCGTGTATGCTAAAACACAAAATGTTGTAGTTTCTGCTTCAATACACAGGGATTTGCCTCTGGAAAAATTAGCTACAAAGCTTGAAAGAGCAGAATACAATCCAGAGCAGTTTCCTGGATTAATTTTGAAAATGGATTTTCCAAAAGCAAGTGCACTTCTGTTTAGTTCTGGAAAAATTATTTGCACAGGAACAAAATCAATTGGAGAAGCGCGAAAGGCAATTGATGCAATTTGCAAAAAGCTTAACTCAATCGGGCTGAAGGTCAGGGGCAAGCCTGATATTGAAGTCCAGAATATGGTTGCATCCGGCTCTGTCGGCGGAAAGCTGAATTTGAACGAAATTGTATTCAAGTTTGAAAACACAGAGTATGAGCCTGAGCAGTTCCCTGGTTTAGTATACAAGCTGCCTGATTCCCATATAACTTTCCTGCTGTTCGGAACAGGCAAGATTGTAGTGACAGGAGCAAAAAGCGAAAGAGAGATTATAGAATCTGTCTATATACTCAGGGACCAGCTCAAGAAAGGCGGAGAACTGCATTAAATAAAATAATTTTCTTTTTCTATTTTTTCTTTTTATTGTATGCTCAAGCAAACAATATAGAAAGCTTTATAAATCAAAAATCAGCTGGTAGTATCAGAAAACAAGCTCACAGCGAGCCTATTTAATAATAATTAAAGGAAGAAAATAAAATGATGAAGAGCATAGTTAAACAAGTACTCGGGTATGAAAACAGAAAGAAAATAGAGCCAGAAAACCAAAAGATAATTAATGAATTAATAGAGAGAATACCAAAAGAACTGTTAAGCAATAAGGATTTATATTTTTCCATGGGCGAAAATATTATATCTATGAGAACTCGCCAAGATGTGGGTAAAGTTATATGTTTTGTACACCCCACCCATGCAGAATTTTCATCTTGTAGGTCTGAATATGATGATTATTATTGTAAAATCAAAGAATTTATCCAGCATTATCCAGAGGGACGTCCTTTCATGGAAATTTGCCCGTATACAACTATATGCGACAAAGTCGAAGCTTTTGTTAAAGACTACAACAAGAAATATTCTAAAGCAGAAAGCACTTCCGAAGAAAAATAAATTTCTATCCTTCTGTATATAATTCTTTAAATATTTGATGAATAGTTCTTAAACTTTGGAGGCTGTGGGATTTGGCATCTGAAGAACTTATCGATAAATTCAGAAAATTCATAGAAAAGTATTACTATGATGCTCTGTTAGATACAGTTAGAAAGGGCAAAAGCAGTTTGTATATTGATTTCTCTGCGCTTTCAAAATTTGATTTGGATCTGTCAGAGCTGATTTTATCAAAATTTTCAGAAGTTATTGAAAATGCTGAAAAAGCTATTGAGCAGATGGATATTCCCGAAGCTCAGTATCCTATCAGAGTGCGGCTTATAAATCTGCCAAAATCCACTCATCTCTCAATCAGAAATATCAGAAGCGCTCATCTTGGAAAAATAATTTGTACAGAGGGATTAATCAGGCAGGCTTCTGATGTCAGGCCGAGGGTAACTTTAGCAACTTTTGAATGTCCTGGCTGCGGCGCGCAGATTCTTGTCAATCAAGGAGAGAGCAAATTCAGAGAGCCTATAAAATGCCAATGCGGCCGAAAGGAGAGATTCAAGCTTATTGATAAGAGGATGATTGATGTGCAGAGGCTGGTTGTTGAGGAATCACCGGAAAGCTTGGACGGCGGTGAGCAGCCAAAAAGAATTGCTGTTTTTCTGGAGGAAGACCTCCTCGACTCTAAACTTGAAAAAAGAAGATATCCTGGCAATAAAGTCAAAATTGTCGGCGTGCTGAAAGAAGTTGCAATTCCACTAAGAACCGGCGGACAGAGCACAACTTATGATTTAATTATAGAAGTCAATTCGATAGAAACAGTAGAAGAAGCATTTGACGAAATCGAAATCACGCCCGAAGATGAAAAAGTGATTAAAGAACTTGCAGAAAAGGCTAATGTTTACGAAAAACTTGCTCAAGCAATCGCGCCTTCTATTTATGGTTATGAGCACATAAAAGAAGCTATTGTTCTGCAGCTTTTTGGAGGCGTTAAAAAGAAAAGGGAAGACGGCACACAGACAAGAGGGGATATGCATTTATTTTTAGTTGGAGACCCTGGTTCAGGCAAATCAGAAATTCTGCGGTATGTTTCAACAATTGCTCCAAAA
>CAYGVN010000068.1:0-4155 GCA_964353445.1 Candidatus Woesearchaeota archaeon | reverse complement strand
TAAGTCATGCTGTTTAGAGTCCAGATAATAAAATCTATCCGCGATTAATTGATTAATTCCCTCTTTCAAAGCTATTCTGATAGACACTTTCCTCTCTTTAATACATTTATTGCAAAATTGCAGTATTTTTTTGGCGTACTCCAAATTTGAATCCATATTTTTTTTGGTTAATAAATAAATAGTTTCGTTTAAACCATTGATAGAGATATAATATATACTGTCATCTATCTTAATATACTCCCATCTTTCTTTTTGAAGTGATTTAAACACGCCTTGCCCCTTCTTTAAAAAATTGCCAATAATTAATTCTGCTATATCCATGTGGCAGTCGATGCACAAATTAATCGTATCTCTTAATTTTTCAAAGAACTGGCCTTCAGAGTTTGAATTTAAAGCTAATCTTGGCAGATTTATTATAATATTCTGTACTTCTCCCACCCTCGTTGTCCTCATCCAGGATTTCCAATTTGCATCAAAACGTTTTAATCCAATATAATTTGCATCGATTTGATCTGCAGTCATATTTGCTACATAAAATTTGTCGGATTTTAAAGAAAGATTTTTGAGTTCTTTTTTATCCCATATTTTTAATATAATATTTATACTTTTATAATGTTCTTCGTTTACTAATTTAATAATATAATTTGCTACTTTTCCAGCTAGTTTTTTATAGCCGCTGTATTTTTTATCCTCTGTTTCAGTGAAAAACTCCGGATAGATATTATCCAAGAATTCAGGGCAACCAATTTCTAAGTTTATATAGAAATTAGCATTTAATTTGTCCATATCAGTCAAGAATTTCTTCAACTGTTTATTTAATTCGACATCTGATAATTTATCAGCAAAAGGTGCAATGAAATAATTAAATGAACCAAATCCTTGTTCTGCACTTGATGTAAGCTTTGATATTATACCAATTGCAGTTAATATTTGGCCAAATAATTGCTCCAGAGTTTTAACTTCTTGGCCGTTTATGCTGTGCTGGGCTAATCCTCTTATATCATGCATGAAATTTTGCAGTTGTGGGTCGCCAAGGTTTCTGATAAAAATATCCCCATTCATTGCTTTTTCCAGAATATCAGGCCTCTTGAGCTTCAAAGTATTAAGAAACGTGCTCTTGCTCGTAATTGCTGTGATTGAATTGTATACATTTTGAAGGGTCTGAACTTTTTTCTTCAGAGCGTCTTCAAAGAGTTTTCTAAGCTCTAGCAGTGTGATACCATCATATTTCTGCTCAAGGATAGAATCCAACAGAGTAGCAATTGAAGCTCTCGGCAGGCCGTATCTCAAGTATTTTTTAATAAATTCGTCTTCATTGAAATCAGCAATTTCTCCTCTTTCATTGAATATCTTTAACTGCACACCTCCTGTTTTTTTGGTAGTATCTGATAGTTTACCTAGCCCTTTCGGGGACAAATCAATTGAAAAATCAGCTGGAAAGAACAGCCTTTTCAGCCTGTTTTCAGAAACCTGCTTTGAGGTCACCAGGCCTGCTTTTTGAAGCTGTTCAAGGTATTTGTGAGCTGTGGAGAAGTTTACGTTCAATTCCTTAGAGATGTCTGTAATTGATTTTGTTCCTTCCTCAATTAAGAGAGCTAAAATTTTTAGCTTAACTTCATTATCCAGTGCGCGTATTTTTTTGGCAACATCGCCTAAAGCTTCATATTTTCCCACTATGATCCTCCAAAGTATCACGTATTATTACATTACATATTACAAAAAGAAATACTTAAAAAGGTTTCTGAAAAATGATAGCTAAATTTTTTTAGTAACATGCTTTGTAACATATATTTGGAGGACTAAAAAACTTTTAAAAGGTGCAATATATTAGGACACCGAATGGTAAAGTCTGGAATACGGGCGCTTGATGTAATGACAAGAGAAGTTGTAATTGCTTCTCCTCAGACGCCGATAGATAAAATAGCGAAGCTTATGAATGAATTCAGAATCGGCGGTCTGCCGGTAGTTGAAGGAAGCGAGCTTGTCGGCATGATTACTGAGAGAGATATTATGAGAAAGGTTATTGCCCTCAACAAAAGGCCTGGGGACGTAAATGTTGGAGACGTTATGACATCTCCTCCAAAAGCTATTGTGCAGGAGCTGGAGGATATGAATTCTATTACCCAAAAAATGGTTGTTCACGATGTTACAAGACTTCCAGTTGTTAACAAGGAAGGCAAGTTAGTCGGCATAGTTACCAATAGGGACATTCTCAGGAATTCGCATGAAATGATTGATGTTCTAATAGAGCAGGCAAAAATCAAAGGGAAGCTGGATAACAGGCACACTGCATTCGGGCAGTGCGAACTCTGCGGGGAATCAGGACATTTGATTTTTAAAGGAAACAATTTTGTCTGCGACGAATGCGCAACTAAACCTTTCAAATTAAGATAAGAGTTAGCAAATCCCTCAATCCTTCTGCAAGACCTAAAGTTGCGACAGCAATCAGCAGAAAATTTCCAAGTTCTTTGTCTTTCAACTCTTTTCTAATCAAATAAACTGTCGGGATTAGTACCAGTAATTTAAGAAAATACAGCGAAGCTGCAGTGCCGGTAAGGTCTGAAAAAAATCTTGTCAGAGGATGCTTTTCCCAGCCTCCGAAGAAATCAACAATTACAAATGTTGCAGATGCGTCGAGCATATGCCCGATGAATGGAAGAAGAACAAATTTTCCTTGCAGCCATTTTATTTTTGAATATTTGAACAAGAAATAAAGCAAAGCTGAAAGCCCGGCTGCGAGCCCGATAATTGCCAAGCCTCCCAAAAAATTAGTTAGATTTAATTTGCTCCAGATTAAGGCATAGCTTGCAGCAACCAAAGCCCAGCCAATCCCAAAACATGCTTTCCAGTATTCAATTTTATAATATCTTTTAATCAGATACCCTATTAAAAAGACAGCAAGAAAAACTCCTGCAATCAAAAGATAAATTCCGGGCGCAACTGTCCAGAAACTTAATTTGAAATACTCGTGGTCGACAAAAGCCCGCAGGCTGGAGCCCAGCACAATAAACGGCAGAACAGCAAGGAAGAACTTGAAGTCAATTTTAATTTTCAGCTTCTGCAGCAATTTGTAAATCAGATAAAGCGCGCCAAGGGCAAGCAGTGCATAAGCAATCGTGTTCACATAATTATATCCTTCTGCCTCTGAATAAATCGGATTAATGAAGTATGTCTGGAAGAATTCATTTATTGTCATATTTTTTTTCTAATTGTTTTTTCAAATCATTTAACTCTGACTCATAATAAACTCTTCTTCTGCTTGCTTCAAGGTCTGGTATTATCCAATCTACTGCATTAACTCCTGCTCCTCCACATCCTGCAACGCTAATTAAACCTTTATTGTACTTTTTATATGCCATTAATAATTCCCTCCTAATTTATCTGTTAATTCTTTATTCATGTTCTTTAGCTCTGCCTGACTTTTTGAATAAGTTTCTTCTACGTCCTTTCTTAATTGTTCCCAGTCTTTAGTTATAGAGTAAACGTCTTTTCCAAGTCGATATATAGTATATACTGCTACACTACCTCCGCAGATAGCTACTGTATAAAGTATACTTAAAGCATCATATATCATTTTCTTTCTCGTATTTTTTTATGATACCTGTTAAATTTTTGTTTTGTTCTTTAATAATATTATGAATAGCTTTGAAGTTATTTGCTATTAATTCAAAGTTATCTCCAGCAACTTTCCAGTCTTCAGTAGCTGCATCCAAATCTTTTCTTGCTGTATGCCATGTATATATTGCATGTGCTTGAATAGGTATGCTTGCTGCATACAGAGCTATCAGTGTGTATGTACTATATGCATCTAATGCCATTAATACGTCCAGCCTCTTTCTTTTTCAGGCGCTTTCAGAGCAGCTTCAATATTAGCCAGCCTTGCATTCATGTTGTCCAGAGTTGCCTTCAAAGTGTCAATTTTGTAACTGATTGTTTCAATGTTTCTTTTCATTGTTTCTATTTCAGGCGACGGCATTGCTTGCGGCGCAGCTGGATATGCAGGTGGCATCATGCCAGGCAGTGCAGGTTCAGGCCCCCACGGCGATGGCTGCGCTCCTGGAAGAGCAGGCGGCATTCCACCAGCAGGTCCGTAGCTGTAACCAGCTTCAGCAGGCATTGCAATTTCCGGATATTCATCTTTCTTTTTTCTTCTTA
>CAYGVN010000067.1:0-4357 GCA_964353445.1 Candidatus Woesearchaeota archaeon | reverse complement strand
CACCAGCAGGTCCGTAGCTGTAACCAGCTTCAGCAGGCATTGCAATTTCCGGATTTTCATCTTTCTTTTTTCTTCTTAATTTATCTAATATTCCCATATCAACCTCCTTTTAGAGCATTAGCAATAACTTGCCCGAATTTTTTTGCAGCTTGCGGTCCGCAGGCTGTTATGATTTTGCCATACTGAACAACATCTTGAGCAGAATAAATTGCACCGTGCTGCTTTAATATTTTAGCAAGGCTTTTGTCAGTCGAGCTTGTCCAAACAGTTGCCTTTTTTCCTTTCAGCAGTCCGATTTTTGCCAAAATTGCAGGCGAATAACAAATTGCACAGACTAAAAGCCCCTTTGCTTTGGCATCTTTCAGAATTCTTGCAACTTCAGGATATTTTTCAAGCTCCGGCGCGCCCGGCCCGCCGACAAGAGCAACAGCTGCGTAATTATCTATTTTTGCATTCTCGACAGCCAAATCCGGCTTTACAGTAGCGCCCAGGATACCAGTAGCAGTTTTAGTTGTAATAGAAGCAACATCAACGCTGTGGCCAGAATTCTCTAAAACAGCTTTGGCTTCTAGTAATTCTTCATCTCTAAAACCCTTTTGAGCTATGATAAATAAGACCTTAGCCATTAAACTTTTAAAGCTGAATATATTATTTAAAGATATTGCTTAAGAGGAAGTAAATGGCCAAAGACAAATCGAACTTGTCTGCAAGTTCGCTAGTCTTTTTTTGGAGCAGTCTAAATGGCAAAAAAAGAAGTTGAAAAAAACCCCAGCGAGCAGATTAAAGAAATTAAAAAACAAGGCTGGGTTAAGAAGTCAGGAAAAGAAAAAGGCATAGAGCACACCTTAATTTATGATGCCTTTGGAGAAGGGCTTGAGCCGAGTTATTACTGGGTTCTTGAATTCATGCGCACAGATTTGGGGCTGGATGTCGAGAAAACAGCTGATTATTTTGCAGCTGCTGAAGCAAGCAGCTATTACGGCGAGCTGAGCATGAGGCGCGCAGGCTTGGAGAAAAGAGTTGGAGAAATAATGCTGACTCTTAACGCCATTGTCAAGTCAATTATTAATCTGCTCTGGGATTTGAAAGAATTTGACATGAGGCTCGACAGCTATAAAAAATTCAAAAAAGGCGCTGCCAAAGAAAAAGAAGAAGCTGACCAGGCCTTGAAAGCAGTCTGGCTCACAGATGTTGATGTCAAGAAAGGCAGGGCAGCCATCAATGTTCTTACCAACGACCTTAATTTTGTAACTTTGAGGGATGCATTCATGGTCGCCACGAGCCCGTCAGATGTCGACAAGATGGACCTGAACGACAGAGTCAAGAGAGTTCTTAAGCCAAGGATTGCTGAATATCTGAACTGGGTTGAGCTGAGCGGAAAAGAGCTTGAAATGCGGCGCAAAGTTGAATTAGCTTATTTAAAATCCCAGGTCAGCGCGCTTAAGCTTCAGACCCATTGGGTTAAGCCTTATTTAATTGCAATAAACAAACTCCGCCCGCCAGTGGAAGTTGCTGAGCCAGAAGAAATTGTAACTGCTTTTGATGTTGCAAGAATTTATATTTCTCTTTTAGGGACAAAGGAGGTAGCAGAGCTTCCCAGGCCGGGAACGTACCCTATTAAAGTCAAACCAACAAGAGATGAGGATAAAGTTTTTCAGTGCGTGATAGCAGAATTTATCTTCCGTTCATCTCCTGCAGGCATAGTTGAAAGAGGCCATTACACCCAGAGAGGCAAAGTAAAGATGATTTTCAAGCCGTATGTCTTCACAAAAGCCCAGCTCGATAAATTAAAAGCCCTTGAAGAAGATGAAATTCTTCAATTTGCAGAGGGCGTGACAAAAGAAAGCCTGGACGCCATGCACGAAGATTTGAAAAAATATTTGGAAGAAAAGCCAGAGGCAAAAAAAGAAGAGTTTGAAATACCTCTATTCAAGCCTATAAAAGATATAGTTTCTGGCATGATTGAGCCTTTCAAAGGCATTGCAGAGGGCATAAAATTCCTGACTGCTCCTTCAAAAAAAGCTGGCGGGAAAGCTGAAAAGAAGCCTTCGGCATTGGAAAAACATCAGCTCGAGCGGCTGAAAGAGGCAGCCAAAGAGAAGGCAGAAAAAGCCTGCTGGAATGTTTTTGAGAAATACAAAAAAACCTACAAGATGATTACTTGGTAATAATTTTTGAGATGGTAAAACTAACCCTTCAAAAAACAGAGCGAATCAAAGATTCGCGAGTCTCTGAAAGGCTGAGCCTTTCAAAGATAAAGGAGGAATTAGAAAAACTGGAAAGTCTTGAAGAAAAAAAAGAATATCTAGAAAAAATTCTTGGTGAAGTAAAAGGAAAATCAAGAGCAGTTGTTGAGCAGCTGCTCAAAGGTATTGAAGAGCTAATAGAGAAAACTCAGGTCAAAGACAGCTTAGAGCAGAAAATGGTTACTGAAATCCCTGCTCCAACTCTCCCGGTAGTGGAGAATGCTAAAATACCAGAAATTAAATATATGCCAATAAGAGCAGGACCATCGCCTTTGGAAGCTGAAGTTGGGCCTGAGAAGGAAAAGAAAGAAGAGCTGAAGTATGAAACAGCTCCTAATTTATACGAGCAAAAAAAAGAAAAAATAGCTGAGCAGATTAGAGAATATTTAATTGATATAGGGCTTGTCAGACCAGAGAATTTTACGCTAGAAGGCTACAGAGAGCTTTCACAAAGAGAAATTGGAAAAGTCCGCGAGCTGGCTGGAAGAATTTCAGGCGAAGCAGGAGCAGAGCTGGGCATGATGCTGGTGCGCACTTTTGAAATAGAAAAGCCAAAAACAGAATATGAGCGCATAAGAGAAGAAAGGGAAGAGCATGTGCACCCAAAGAAATATAAATCAGTGCGTGCACAGGAGCCGAGATAAAAGATGAAATTCAGCGAAACTTATGATGAAGCAATGCAGCCCAGGTATGGGACAACAAGATGGGCTCATTATTATTTAGGCGCACCTACCGGCGTTTCAACTCCTATGCAGCTTCAGGAAATTACAAAGCTTGCAAACACAGGCATGATGAATGTTGAAATAGGGACATTACAGCCTGATGTCTGGGAAAAGATTCCTAAACAGCATTTTGAGGAGGCCAGAAGGCTTGCAGAGTTGACAGGCATTAAGCCATCTGTTCATGCCCCAATTGTAGAATTATCTGGTTTCGGGCAAAAAGGCTGGGAAGGAGAAGAAGCGCGCAGAGAAGCAGAAGATAGGATGAAAGATGTTGTGGATAAAGCATCTGAACTTACAATAAAAGGCGAGCCCGTTCCTATAGTAGTACACGGCGGCCATTTCCCGTCTAAAACAACTACTTGGGATGAAAAAGAAAAGCGGGAGATTGTAGAAAGCGAAGTCTTTGTCAACCCTGCAACAGGAGAAGTTGCGCCGTTTAAAGCTGAAGAGAGATTTCGTCCTGGTGAAAAAGAAGCTATACGCGAAATACCTGAAGAACTGGCAAGAGAACGAAATGCAGCAATATGGGATTCTACGCTTAGGGGAATATCAGATGCTGACAAGGAAATCAAGATAGCGATGGATAAATTAGGAGAAATTGAATATTCTATAAAGCCATTAGAAGTTGCTGAGAGAGCAGGTGTATTACCTAAAGAACAAGAACAAAGATTGAAGCATCTGATGCAAGAAAGAGAAGCGTGGGAATCGCGCAGACATCTTTTTGAGCATCACTTCGAATCTGCTGCTGCAACAGCTTTTGATAATATGGTCAAAGCGCTTAAAGCAGCAGAAGATAAAGAAACTTTGCACAAAATTCAAGAAAAAGAAAAAGATATAAAAAAGATTAAGGAGCTTCAAGAACAATACAGAGAGAAAATTCCTGGAGCATCAAAAGAGCGGCAACAAGAACTTATCCAAATTTACCAAGAATTAGGAAGAAAAGAAGCAGAAAGGACGTTTGAAATTATGAGTGAATTAAAAGTCACACCTCCTACTCTTATTCCTGTCGAACAATTTGCCCAGAAGGAAGCAGCTGAAACAATTGCAAATATAGCTTTGTACGGCTGGAAGAAGTACAAAGAAAAAGCTCCAATGATTTGCGTGGAAAATGTTTACCCAGAAGCTACACTTGGCAGAGGAGAAACCCTAAAAGCTGCGCTGGAAGCTGCACGCGACAATTTTGTTAAGAAGGCAAAAGAAGAAGGAGTATCTGCTAGTGAAGCAAGTGCAGCTGCTGAAAAGCTGATTGGCGCTACTTGGGATATCGCACATATTAATCTGCTTCAAAAACACGGCTATGACAAGAAAAAAATAATGGAAGAGACTTCAAAGATTATGAAAGATTTAAAGCACGTGCATATGACAGATAACTTCGGCTTTTCAGATGCT
>CAYGVN010000066.1:882-4647 GCA_964353445.1 Candidatus Woesearchaeota archaeon | reverse complement strand
AATCTCTGACAGCTCGAAGCTTACATCAAAGATGGAGTGGAATTGCTTTGTGATTGAGTATATTTTTTCTTTCAGGCGCGTATCTTTCCGCGCAAGCTCAAAGAAAATTTTGTTTTCAGAAAAAAGAATTTTAACTATCTCTGACAGTTCGCGGGCATTAAGATTCAGCAATACGAAAGATACAAAATCTGCTGCACGGGCTATTTCTTTGGTTCCCAAATGGCGTTTCCTTAAGTTTCAATTGTAACTACTATTTTTAAAGGTTTCAATTGTAACTATAAATACTTTTTGCTCCTCTGTGAACAAAAATTTATAAGTCAGCGGTAGTTTAAGGTGGCCAAGGAGGAAAAGGATTGAAAACTTACATAAACCAGCTGCAGTTGAGGGGGTTCAAGTCATTCAACAGAAAGGTTCAGCTGGCTTTTTGTCCCGGCTTGAATTGTGTTATAGGACCGAATGGCAGTGGAAAGTCAAATGTCAGCGACAGCATTTGTTTTCTTCTTGGCAGACTATCGAGCAAAGACTTAAGGGCTGAAAATTTTGCCGAGCTTCTTTTCAAAAGAAAGAATGTAGTTGCTGCTGAAGGGGAAGTTACAATCTGCTTTGACAACAGTTCAAATGTTTTTCCGATAGACTCAAAAATTATTGAAATTAAAAGAAGGATTAGAAGAAACGGGCAGACAAAATACAAAATAAACGGCAAAACAAAAACAAGACAGGAAGTGCTCGAACTACTAAGCCACGCCAGAGTTCATCCGGAAGGCCACAATATAATCCAGCAGGGTGATATTTCTAAATTTGTTGATATGAGGCCTCTTGAAAAGAGGATGGTTATTGAAGAAATAGCCGGCATAAGTGTTTACGAAGAAAGAAAAAGAAAGGCGCTGAGTGAACTTGAAAAAATTGATGAAAAATTAAAAGAGGCGCAGATAATTCTGACAGAAAAAGAAACTTATCTGGCCGGGCTTGAAAAGGAAAAAGAAGAAGCTGAGAAATTCAGGAGCGCAAAAGAGCAGCTGCAGGCTGTCCAGGCAACTGAAATACGTTTAAGATTAGACGGCTCCCAGTCTAAAAAGAATTCTGCGCTTGCTGATATTGAAAAATGTAGCAAGGGTATAGATAAATACAAATCCCAGCTTGATGAAATAAATAAAAAATTAAATCAATTGAAAGAGCAAATTTCTGATTTAGAAAAAATTATTGAGCAGAAGGGCGGAGAGGAATCTTTGGCTCTGCAAAAAAATATAGAATCTGCAAAAGACGAGCTTCAAAAAAGCCAGGCTTTAATTAATTCTTCCTATAATGAAATTGAAAGAATTAAAACCAGAAGCTCCCAGCTTGCCCAGAGTCTGGAGCAAATCCAGAATAAAATAAAAGAACTGGAAAAAGAAAAATCTTTGAGGGAAAAAGACAGGGCATCGCTTCTGAAAACCGAGAAAAGTTTAAAGAAAAAAGTCGGGATTGAAGAATTAAATGCATTAACTTCTTCTATAGAGCAGTTGGAGCAAAAAATAGAACAGTTAAGAACACAAAAAGAACATCTAAATTCCAATTTGCAGAATAATATTTCTGAAATAAAATTAATTGACAGCCAGATGAGCAATATTTCTGAAAAAATAAAATCTGCTGAAGAGCAGGAGAGCAGGATTGAACAATTAAAGGGCACAAAAGGTGAATTTAAAAAAATTCTGGAGGAAATAAATGGCATTTCTGCCAGGGATTCTTCGCTTGCACTGCAGCTCGGAGAGCTGAAAAAAGAGTTGATAAAAACTGAAGAAGAGTTGGCAAGAGAAAAAGTGCACCATGTGTCTGCGCAGGAAGTTCTGCTTCAGGACCGGGCCATAAAAGAGATTTTAAACTCCTCTGTCAGAAAAACAATTTCTGGAATTCTCGGCACAGTGTCCGAGCTCGGCGAGGCCGACCCTAAATATGCAACTTGCTTGAAAGTTGCTGCCGGAAGCAGGATGAAAAATATTGCTGTTGAAACTATTGATACAGCTCTAAAGTGTTTGAATCTTCTGAAAGATAAAAAATTAGGAATTGCAACTTTTCTTCCTCTGGACAAGATAAAAATTCCTGAAGAATCATCTGCTCCTAAGCAGGAGGGAGTAATAGGGCTTGCAATTGACTTGATAAAAACTGAAAAAAAATTTGAAAACCTATTCAGATTTGTATTTAGGAATACTTTGATTGTTGCAGACAGCGAAACAGCCAGAAAAATTGGCGTTTCCAGCTGGCGAATGGTCACATTAGACGGCGATTTGTTTGAGCTGAGCGGAGCAATTACAGGAGGCTACAGGCTTCCGCAGGTTGGAGTTGAATTCAAAAGTCCTGAAAAAAGCAATAAATCAGAGCTAGAAGCTGACATCAGCAGATTAATTAAAAAAATCAAGGAGCTCGAAGCTGACAGAGGTCAGCTGGAAGTCAGGCTTATAGACCTCAGACGGCAGAAAGCTGAACTTGAAGGAAAAGCAGCTGCAGTAAAGGGAATTACTTCTGACATTTCCAAAGAGCAGCTTGAAGCACAGATTAAAGACTTAAAGTTGAAATCCAAGGATTTGGAGAATAATTCTAAGACTATTGAAAAAGAAATTAAAAAGATTGAAGAAGAGTTTGGCGATTGCTCTTCAAAAAGGGATTCTCTAAAAGAAGAATTAAAAAAATTGCAGATTACTTCCCAGAGCAAAGAATCAGAAGAGCTTAATCAGAAGAAAACAGAGATAGAAGCTTCCCTAGCGGCATTCATAGCACAGCTGCAGAATGCACTGCTGCCTGAGCAAGAGAATATTTCCCGTGTACTAAAAGAATTGGAGAAGGAAATATTAACTTTCGAAAAGCAAATTAAGGTAGAAAGCGAGAGAAGCAAAAAACTGCAGGCCGACCTTAGAGAGAAAGAAAAAGAGGAAAAAGAATTCTTCGGCAGATTGAAGGATCTTTTTGCAAAGAAAAATAAATTAAATGAAGAAGCAAAAGGCGAAGAAGAAAAAATAAAGAAAGTACAGGAAAGTTTAAACCAGATTGAATTGGAAAAAAATACTCTTGCTGTCAAAAAAGCCCAGTATGAAGGGGAGCTGGCCGGGCTTCAGGAGGAATTCAAGCCATTTGAAAGCGTTAAGGTATTAGAAGATATCAAAACATCTGAAGAAGCAAAAAAAAGAGTCAGGGCCTTGAGCGGTATTCTGGAAAAATTTGGCGCTGTAAACCTTAAGGCGCTTGAAGTTTATGACGTAATAAAAAAAGAATACGAAGCTCTTGCCTGGAAGGCAAGCAAGCTGAATTCTGAAAAAGCAGATGTTCTTTCTGTTATTGATGAAATTGAGAAAAAGAAAACAGACGCCTTCCTGAAAGTATATAACGAAGTTGCAAGGAATTTCGAGCAGATATTTTTGAAAATAATGAGCAAGCACAAAGCCATGCTTGCTCTTGAAAATGAAAAAGCTCCTCTGGATGGAGGGGTTACTGTGCAAATCAGGGATGTTAAAGGCAAGCACATGTCAGTTGCAGCGCTGAGCGGAGGGGAAAAAGTTCTTGTTGCACTTGCTTTTATTTTTGCAATACAGGAATTTGAGCCTGCTTCTTTTTATCTTATGGATGAAATTGATGCCGCGCTTGACAAAGTAAATTCCGAAAAAGTTGCAAAACTATTAAAAGAATACAGCGCAAAAGCGCAGGTAATTGTTATAACTCACAACGATGCTGTAATTTCAGAAGCTGACCAGATATACGGGGTCAGCATGACCAGAGACGGAGAAAGTAATATTGTAA
>CAYGVN010000066.1:0-872 GCA_964353445.1 Candidatus Woesearchaeota archaeon | reverse complement strand
CGTGCTATTTGGCAACAATTTGAAACACAGTGCATTGCAGAGCAATGCGCTCAGGGTGCGAGCTGACCTTTCAGCTCTGACGAGAGACGGAGAAAGTAATATTGTAAGTTTGAAAATATGAAATCAAAAATTAGTTTCAGCATTACAGAAATAAAGCATCTTTTAGTTGCAATGCTTGCAATAGCTTTTGCTTTTTCATTAATTCTGAATAGTAAAGAAATATTTTACAGCGGAAAGCTGACTTACAGCCCATGGTTTTTCCTAAGCTCGCTGGTTGCAGTCGGCTTTGCATTTATTTTTCACGAGCTTGGGCATAAGTTTGTAGCACAGAGAAAAGGATGCTGGGCTGAATTCAGAGCCTGGCCTGCTGGAATAATCCTTGCTGTTGCGCTTGCAGTGGTTTCGAGAGGGGGATTTGTTTTTGCAGCGCCCGGCGCAGTAATGATATCTCCTGCAAAGAGAACTAGATTTGGCACAGCTTTCACTATACTAAGCCCCTCTGATATGGGAAAAATTTCCTCAGCAGGAGCGATAATTAATATTATACAAGCTGTTATATTCAGCCTGCTGGCTTTTGTGTTTGTGAATATTAGCATATTCCCGATTGCAGCACAGGTTAATGCGTGGCTTGCAATTTTTAATTTAATTCCGTTCGGAATGCTGGATGGAGCTAAAGTGCTTCGCTGGAGCCCTTTCATATGGCTCGGGCTAATGGCTATTTCAGTAAGCTTGTTCGGCCTGATAATGTTCATTTGACATGGAAATCAATAATCAAAAACAGCTCTCTGAATTAATCTTCAAGGAAGATGATATCACATGGCAGAGCATGATTTACGAGCTTGCAAGAGAGGGAAAAATAGACCCTTGGGACA
>CAYGVN010000065.1:0-4714 GCA_964353445.1 Candidatus Woesearchaeota archaeon | reverse complement strand
GGTTGTTGCCAATTCCCTTAATAAGAATTTCAATAAATGCTCGACAGGCCGCCTGAAAGCGCTTGCAATCTGGGGAAGATTTGTAATAATTGTTCTGCTGCCGGCTACATTGCCTTTGACAGTCGGAATTTCAAACCTGAATTCTTCTTTGCTCTCTTCAGGCAGTTCCTTGTATGCCTTTTCCAGTAATTCTTCATATGACTTTGACATCAGCAACCTCTTCAAACCCATGCAGGCTATCCTTTATTAAGCTAATCTCAGCAGAGCTTAGGGGGCTTTGAAAACAAATGTTTTCAAAACATTTCTTAAAAATTTTTGAATCCTGGTCAACCTGCGAATTATTTTTTGGATCTGTGCATATTATTTCAAGACTAGCTCGACCATTTTTTTTGGTTATATTATTTATATAAGAATTCCCGCTTTTCATACTTACCTTGATTTCAAAATCGCATTTATAATTGATAATATTCTCCTTAACAGAAGATGGAACTACATTTGAATTTCCTTGAAGCTGTTTGCAATAAGAATAAAATATTTCGTAGAGCTTATTTTTGGTTTCTTCTGTGTACATACCAATTATTCTATTCATTCTGATAAACCTCTTAGATTCCAAACCACTTAGAACCAAATGCAGCTAAAACAATTCCTAAAATAATAATTGCTATGCATATGCCAACAACATGCTCCGGCTTCATAATATATTTTGGCTTGTATTCTTCGTCAAAATACCTGACTAAGCCTCCTTCTGATGTCGGCATCCGAATTTTTTCCTGCGCCATGTTCTAAAAAGAAAAATGTAGGTTTAAAAAGTATTCTAACCGCTAGTTTCTAAAGAGGTAAAATACTCTTCAATCTTTTTAGCGTTTTTTTTAACCTCATTTTGACCAGTTTTTGTATGGAATCTAACTGCAAAAAACTTGTATTCAACCATTGTATTTTTTACTGCATCTTTTTCCCCAAAATATACTTTATATGCAGACAATAATCTTTCCTCGAAGCCTTTGATACCAAGCATCTGAAGCTTATCTGCGTCCCATACTATTTGCCTTTCAATAGGACCTTCTTTGAATTCTTTATTGTGAAAATAGATTGCATTCCTGACTTGTTCTACAAAATCTTTATCCAAGCCTAATCCAAGCAGGAATTTTTCTGCAATTTTTGCACCTTCTGTACCATGATCTCCAGGTTTGCTTCTGCAAATATCATGGAGCATCGCTGATGCCCAACAAACATCCTCATCTCCGTTTTCTATTTTTGCAAGCCACACAGCTAGTTCTGCAGTCTTGTTAATATGTGACATTTTATGAAACTGATCATTTTTATCTGCATAACTTTTTGCAAATTGAATTATTTTTTTCTTTTGAAGAAGCGATAGCATATTTCTCAAAAAAAATTTATTTGTGGAGACACAGCTGACCGAAGTCAACTGTTCAGCTAACTTTTGGTTGGCTGAAAGCAATAAGCTGTCTTCTGTTGACCCTTGGCTCTTGCGAACCAGTAGGGCTGCAAGCATTCTACTAAGCGGCTCAAAGGCCTTGCACCCATCTAGGTTGACGTTTCTCACCTACCCTCAAACCAGTCGAATGTCATCCTTTAGTTTAAGAGAGTTGATTTCTGTTGCCAGCCAGCTGAACTATCAGCTTGTTAGACATTTAGGTGGACAGACTTTCCTCAGCCCTTCCCTCTCGGCAAGGACCGTCGGCTTGCTAGCTTGTCTCCGAATAAGAACTACTGATGCTGGTTTTTAAAGGTTTTGAAAACGAAAAAGAGAAAATTAAAGAAAAATTAAATCTTAATTTATTATATTCTTCTAAGTTCATCACAAAATTGTTTAGATATTTTATTATATTTTTCTGAGATCTTATCTAGTTTATATGGTGTTATTATTTCTGTATCGTGGATATCCATTAACATAACTAATATATCATAATCGATTTTTGAATTTTCCATTTTTCCTCCTTTGAGTATTAATTTAATGTTTGTTCTAGCTCTTTGATTTTATTGCTCAATTCTTGATAATGTCTGGAGTTAGAAACGTCCTCAGTTAAATCTCCTGATCCGCCTAGTAATATTTGGTTATATGGCGTAATAAGTACGTCGTAGGCACTACCTTTTGTTTCTTTTTTAAGTATATTTCCTTTTTCTAATATTTGGACAATTTGATAACCAATATTCTCTCCAAATTTGATACCTCTAACTTCAATATCTTTTCCTTCGTAGCGTGGATTTGATTTTAATTCTTGCGCTATTTTATGAAGTGTTGGAGATAATGAATTAATTTTTTCAAACTGATTTAATTGTTCTTGTGTTACCATTTTTTCTCCTTAAATAGCCCCTCTTAGAGCTTATTTTCTGATACTACTATTTGGTTTTTTATTTATAAAGCTTTCTATATTGTTTACTTGAGTATACAATATACTTTTGTAGAATTAATTGTAATAAATTTTCAAAGGATTGTACTTGTTATACGTGCGATTTCGCGGAGAATAATTTAAAATATTTATAGGATTTAAAGATTCTTTTTTGTAGCCAAAATCAATGCTTCCGCCTTTGTAATTGTCCATACTAAATGCTTTTACTCCCATTTTTGGATTGAATACAAATTAATTTCAATAAAATGAACTGAGAAAAAACTATGCATAGATGCCGATAGAGATAAGGCTATTAGTAACTGCGGGCTGAATGCCTCGTTACCTTGGCACTTACACCCCAGTCCTATCAACGTTGTCTTCTACAACCGCCTTATGTGGTCTCTTTTCAAAGCGGGCTTCTCTCTTAGATGCTTTCAGAGATTATCCCATACTAGCGTAGCTGCTCGGCCTGCCTTTTCAGACAACCGATATACCAGAGGCTAGGGCTCCTCGTTCCTTTCGTACTAAAAGAACCTTCTCTTCAGACCACCACGCTTCCAGTAGATATCATAGCAACTGTCTCACGACGTTGTGAACCCAGCTAATGATTCCTTTTAATCAGTGAACACCTGCACCCTTGGCTGCTTGTGCACAGCCAGGATAGGAAAAGCCGACAGCGAGGGAGCAAGCGTCGAGGTCGATGCGTACGCCTAAATCCGCCAATATACTTACTTAAATTGCGGAAGCTGAAGACCAAATAATACTTCAGGTCTCCTAGGCGGTGTACTCTAACTCGACACCACTCAGTTATCCCCAGAGTACCTTTTCTATCAGAGCGAGCCCTCAACAAAAAGGACATCGCTGTTCGCTAGGCCAATGTTTCCATCGTAGGTTTCTTGCTATGCGTAACCTACTCAGGCCAGCTTTTCGCCTTATCGTCTACTCCGGGTTTCTAATCCGGATGAGCTGACCATTGGATCCTCTTGATACCTTTTCAAGAGGGTGCCACCCCAGCCAAACTGCCCACCTGAAGTTGTCCTCTAACGAGTAAGCAATTTAATCCTGGAGAGACAGTGTTACACTTTCGACTCCATCATGTCCGAAAACATGACTTCTGAGTCTCCTGCCTACTCTATGTAACCTAAATCAAACCACCGCAACAGGCTGCAGTAAAGGTTCATGGGGTCTTCGCTTCCCACTGGAAGTCTCTGGCCTCTTCACCAGAAGAAAATGTTCGTAAGGCTCTATCTAGGGACAGTGAGGATCTCGTTAGCCCTTCATGCACGTCGTCAATTAAACGACAAGGCATTTCGCTCACATCTGTTACTTTAATAGACCACATCTATGTGGCGTGCTAACATTTCTGCTAGCATCCTTGCATCGCTGCAAGGGTCGGACTATATCTTCATGCTCGCGCATGTCTAGCGTATAGTCTCTGAGGATTCTAGAAACTTTCTTTTAACTTGCCGATTCATCTTCGAAGCTAGCTTAGCAATTCTCTCCAGACCTTGTTTTGTTAAGTGTTGCTTTTTATTCATTAACAAAATAATTTCCACGAATAGTTCAAAACTCCTGCGTTTAGTGGTCTGCAATTTATTTTGCTTAAAGAATTTTACAATTTTGTTTAGTTCTTCAAGACCACGAACTCTGAGTTCTTTCCTTTCATCGTGATTTACAACAATGCTGCCGCATCCTAATATTTTTTTAATGCGATGCAATACTTGTTCATCACGCTGATGTTGAACTATACGGAATTCTGGAAGTACTTGCCAGCCAAGTTTCATGCAGTCCATCTTATTGATAGACACATGAAAACATCCTTCTCCATCAACAAATCCGGCAATCCATTTAGTATCTAGTCTTTCCTGCTGATTATCCGCACCCATCACATTTTTACTTTAACACAAGGCACATTTAAGCCTTTGTTACGAGTAGTGTGGGATACATCGGACGTTCCAGCATATAGCTAGATTTCGATAAGGCAACGCATTTCACCTTAAGAAGGTCAGAGTTACCTCCGCCGTTAACAGGCCCTTGGGTCCCTTGAACAGGACTTTCAGGTAACTGTGCTGGGCAGGAATCACCAACTATACACATCCTTTCGGATTTGCAGTTAGCTACGTTTTTGTTAAACAGTCGGACCCTCCTCGTCACTGCGTCCTGCAGTTCCACTTCATCAGTAAAATTGCAGGAACCCCTTCTACCGAAGATACGAGGCTAAATTGCCGAGTTCCCTTAGATAGATTGTCCTTTCACGTCTTAGCTTTCTGGGCTAGGGACACCTGCGTTGGATCTGAGTACGGACATGGAAATTACTTCGCACTTCTTGTTCACGGACTAGAAGGATCAGCTGAACTTGGTTG
>CAYGVN010000064.1:0-5008 GCA_964353445.1 Candidatus Woesearchaeota archaeon | reverse complement strand
ATTGCTGCTATGAAATTCTTTGCGAAATCTGTGTGGATTTTTGCTGCAAAGTCAAGGGCTGTTGAATTCGGCGGAAGCAGAAATGCATCCGGCATTATTCTGCCCTGCGAGTCCTCGAGCTTGTGAACTCCGCCTGGAAATACAGCAATGTATTTTAGAAAATCAAAAACCGCAGAATTTATGCAGGCCTGCACGCCGGTTGAGCCCCAGATTTTCAGGATTTTGTTTTGTATAAATTCCAAAGCTTTTTTCTGGCTTTCATTGATTGCTTTGGGCTTTAAGATTTCGAATTTTGAATCTCCTGGTATATATTTTATCAAGTCTTTTTTTGCAGCTTCCCGCAGAGCAAGCTCTGATTCGGCAGAACACGGCACAACCAAATAATTTGGAAATTCTTTGGTAAGTCTTGCCACATTTTCTTTTGCTGTCGAAATGTCAATTTTGTTTGCAGCAATTATAACAGGCTTTGACATCTGGCGGACAGCAGCTGCAAATGCGAAAATATCTGCATTTGTCCAATCAGGCAGTTTTTTACTAGATAATTTTGTTTTTGCAAGCGCTGATTTTACCTGCCCGAGCGTGATCTTAAATCCATAGAACTGCTCGGCAAGCGCCTTGTCAATTTCCTTTTTCTGGCTCTGGCGGATAAATTTGCTCCAGTTTTCTTTCAGCAAGCCGAAAAACCATCTGTCTAGTTCATCTTCAACGAATTTTACATCTTTAATAGGGTCATAGCTTCCAGGGTCGACAATTTTTCCTTCTTCGTTTGTGGAGCCAGAAGCATCGACAATATGAATCAGCACGTCTGCCTGCACCAAGTCAGATAAGAATTGGTTGCCTAATCCTTTTCCCATGTGCGCGCCTGGAACAAGGCCTGCAACATCCATCAGCCTGACAGGAATGAATCTCTGCCCATCAATGCAAAATCCCTGCCTTGGATTGCATTTAACTTTAAAATAAGATTCAGGGCAGTCAACTCTCACATAGCCCATTCCTTCATTAGGCTTTATTGTTGTAAATGGAACAGGCGCTATATCCACTTCTGCGAGAGTTGCAGCTTTAAAGAACGTGCTTTTCCCGGTATTTGGCTTACCCACTACACCAACTAACATAGAAAACCTTAAATCCTGGTGATTAATAATTCTTTTTGTTAGGCATGCCTGTATGGAGAAGCACTTAAGGCTTACGATTGTTATAGGAGTTTTGTTAGGTGTTTTTATCACTCTTAACTTTTTATTGGCATTCGGCAAAATACCTGGAAGCGGTGTAGGTTTAATAACAGGAACAGCTGGAAGCGTGCCTGCAGCCTGCCAGGAAATAATCGGAGGCGTGAAATGCGAGGATGCATTTTATCCTCTGAAAACAGAAGAATCCTGCGCTGATGGAACTGTACAGACCTGCACAAATGCCTGCCAGATTGAAGGAATTCTGCAGCAAGATGACAGGGTTTGCCCTGTGTATTGTTCTGATTTCTGCCTGCTCCCAGAACTTGCAGACAAATTAAAGTAGTATTTTTAAACTCTGGATTTTCTAATTTTAAAATGGCAAGAATAGCAATTATCAAGCGGGCAAAATGCCATCCTGCTCAATGCGGGAATTATCTTTGCGCAAAAGTCTGCCCTGTTAACAGGACTGGAAAAGACTGCATCACGCCTGCTGAAGATAAAAAAGCTCAGATTTCTGAAACCTTATGCATAGGCTGCGGCATCTGCCCGAAAAGATGCCCTTTTGAGGCTATTACAGTCATCAATCTGCCAGAGGTGCTCAAAGAAGCTCCAATTTACCGCTACGGCTTGAACGCATTTGAACTCTTCAGGCTTCCAGCTCCTCAGGCGTCACAAGTGGTGGGTATTTTGGGCCCGAACGGAGTCGGCAAGACAACTGCTCTTGAGATTCTTGCAGGCATCAAGAAGCCAAATCTCGGCAAGTTTGATAACTTAACAGATAAAGAGATTATCCAGCGCTTCAGAGGCACTGAACTGCAGGCTTATCTTCAGAAATCATTTTCAAAAGAAATTAAAATTTCCTACAAGCCCCAGCATATTGATTTGATACCGGAAAAATTTGAAGGCAAAGTTTCTGCTCTTTTGGAGAAGCTCGGCTCAAAAGACAAAGTAGCATCTCTCTGCAAAGAGCTCGGCATAGCTGAAATCCTGGGCAGAAATCTAAATCAGCTTGCAGGCGGAGAACTGCAGAAAGTTGCAATTGCTGCAGCCATGCTGAAGCCAGCTGACTTGTACCTCTTTGACGAGCCTGCCAGCTTTCTTGACATCAAAGAGAGAATAAAGATAGCAGGCATTATAAGAAAACTGGCAGAAACAAAATCTGTTATTGTAGTTGAGCACGATTTGATAATCCTTGATTATCTGGCTGACCTTGTCCACGTTTTTTTCGGCGAGCCAGCTGTTTACGGAGTTGTAAGCAGCAAGATGGCTGCGAAAGTCGGAATTAATTCTTATCTTGAAGGATTTCTAAAAGCTGAAAACATAAGATTCAGGGAAAAAGCAATTAAGTTCGAAGCAGGCCTGGCTGAGAAAGCTGTTTCGCAGGCATCTTTTGTTAAATGGCCTGCTCTGGAAAAAAAGCTGGGCGCATTCAAATTAAAAGCAGATGCATCTGAAATAAAAAACAAGGAAATAATAGGCATTGTCGGCGCAAATTCAATTGGCAAGACAACTTTTGCCCGCCTGCTTGCCGGCGAGCTTGAGCCGGATAAAGGCAAGCCGGACACAAAACTGAAAATTTCTTATAAGCCTCAGTATGTCAAAGCGCAGAAAGGAATTAAAGTACTGGAAGCGCTGACAGAAGTTAATAAAGAAGTTCTCAGTGCAGAAAATAAAATAAATATTCTAAGGCCCCTGCAGCTTGAACACTTATTTAATAAAAACCTTGATGAACTTTCGGGCGGAGAACTGCAGAGAGTTGCAATTGCTGTCTGCCTGCTCAGAGAAGCTGACTTTTATCTGCTTGATGAGCCGAGCAATTATCTGGATGTTGAGCAGAGGCTGGCTGCAGCAAAGGCAATACAGCGGGTAATAAAATCCAAAGAAGTTGCAGGCGCTGTAATTGACCACGACCTGGTTTTTATTGCATTCCTGTCAGACAGGCTTTTGGCTTTCAGCGGGCAGCCAGGCATAAGCGGGCTTGCAAAATCTGTTCAGCCTGTAAAAGAAGGCATGAACAGCTTCCTTAAAGAGCTGGGCATAACCTGCAGAAAAGACCCTGAAACAGGCAGGCCGAGAGTCAACAAATTGGGCAGCGTGATGGATAGGGAACAGAGGGAGAAGGGAAGATATTATTTGTAATAATATTTCATATTCTAAATTGTGATATATCACATTTCGTAATAGCACGTATCACGAAGAAAGATATTTATAAACAGCCTGTCTAAAATTTAACAGGAAGGTGCATAAAGTGGGAGTAATCGAGAAACTTAAACAAAATAAACTTTGGGCTGTGTCCGAGTGTCCGGCATGCAACGGTAAAGAGCTTAGCACTGATTACTTTTCAGGCGAAGTATTTTGCTTGAAATGTGGATTAGTAATTTTCTAGACGACTAGCGAAAGCCCGAAAGAATTCTTTTAGTTAGGTAGAATTATTTATTTCAGTGCCTTTAGATTTTATATCCTGGTCATTTTTAATATTATCAATTATTTTCACAGCTATGTCCTTCTTGATTTCCATCGGTTTTAAAGCCTCTTCAGTAGCGTGAATCTCGTTTTTATATTGCCCCCATAATCTTTGAAGAGTCCAATGATCTTTTCCAATACAGCTTAATTCATCCGCTTTTTCTTCACCATATTTTTTGATCGCCAGTTCTCTCTGCCTCTGATATACCATATCTGCAACTTTGTAGCCAGCTTCGTCTTTTTTGAGCATTCCGTAAAATCGTTCCATGTATATAACGTGATTAGCGTACCCGCCCAACATAGAATACTCATCTATACCTCCTTTCAAATCACAAATCAAATCTATAAATTTAACTTCGTAACGTTCTTGTTTGTCATTCATAATTTTTTTAATCATGAAGTTTTTTGGCTGATACATTTCAGGATTAATCAAACCAATTTCTTCTCCAGGATAGCAAAATTTATCTACAGAATTGAGGTATTGCTCACTCCGTTTCTTAATATTTTCAACTTCTGCTCCATCAGATGGAGCAAGTAAATGTTTATTAATCAGAAGTCTATCTGCTCTTCTCCTATCTTTTTCTAATAAATATTGCAAACTATGCTTTGCAGCGTCGTCATCTTTGTGTTCAATCCAGCTGTCATTCAATGTGAATGCCTTAATCTTCAACTTTGATTTTCTGCCTTTTTCAAGAGGCAACGATAAATTATCAACAGCTTCCTTATCGCCAAATTGAAAATTAATAATTGAAGCGTATAACTCTGCATCTTTAGTGGCGTCTATTATCTTTTCCAGATTTAATCCGCAATCGCGAGTTATAATATAATTTTCCGGCCTTGTTCCGCCCTTAGTAAATGAAATTGGACTATACTTTTTTATTTTATCTTTAAACTCGCGTTCGATCCACAAATATGATAAATAATTTAATCCGATTTCTTCTATAGCTTCTGCATTATCATTTGGCGCAATCTTACACCAAAATTTATCAAGTAATTTTTCATCCTTTGTAATTTCTAAAATATAGAATTGTGAATTTTGATGGCCAAGTACACCTACATCCTTCACTTCTATTTTTATTCCATTATCTAATTCAACGACTGTTTGGCCGTCTTTCTTGCTGCCTACATACATGTATGCTTCTTGCACATATTTTTCTAAATTTTTGTTCGTTTTCATTTTTACTTTGCGATGGTGATTTATCAAAGCTAATATAATTTAGTTAATCCAAAATTTACATTGAAGAGTTGATTTATTTTTTCTTTAGGTGTGTATATGCAATGTCCGCCCGGCAAATATTTGTGCAGCTCTGCAGAAGCTTCGTATTTTGGGCATTGCAAGCCCACAGAATATTTTTTAATATTCTTTAAGTCATGCTGTT
>CAYGVN010000063.1:0-5065 GCA_964353445.1 Candidatus Woesearchaeota archaeon | reverse complement strand
CATTTGTTGGCATATCAAATGATGTGCGGTTTATTGATGCAGTTGACCCCCGTGTCAAATCATCTTTAGGAGAGGAAGAAGTTATTTTTCCACCATATAATGCGCTTGAATTAAAAGATATTCTTGCCAAGAGAGCTGCTGCTGCATTCAGAGAGGGAGTAGTACAGGACGGCGTGCTTGAAAAAACAGCAGCTTATGCAGCCCGAGAGCATGGGGATGCAAGAAGGGCTCTTGACCTGCTTAGAGTTTCAGGCGAAGTAGCTGAGCGCTCTGGCGCGACAATAATTACTCCCGAGCATATCGACCTGGCGGAATCCCACATAGAGCACGATAGAGTTCTTGAAATTGTAACCACACAGCCAAAGCAGTCCCAGGCTGTTTTATATGCTGTATTATTAATGCCCCAAAACAGCAAGAAAATAGAGACTGGAGAAGTGTATAATAAATACAAAGAAGTCTGCACAGCAGCAAACCTGCCTCCGCTTACACAGCGTAGAGTTTCAGACCTTATTGGAGAGCTCGACATGCTAGGCCTGATAAATGCAAAAGTAATTAGCAAGGGCAGGTACGGCAGGACAAGAGAAATATATCTCACAATTCCCAATGAACTGCTCGATAAATTGATGAATAAACTGAAGGAAGAACTAGCTTAGATGAAACTTGAGCTGTGATGAGAAATAGCGAGGATGAGCAAGATAATTTCTAGTTTCTAAATCTCAAAATCTCCATGTCCTCAAATATCTAAGCTCTATATCTCGCATTACCTTTCGAGCTTCAACAAATAAATTTAAAAG
Organism: Candidatus Woesearchaeota archaeon; assembly: GCA_964353445.1. Classification (GTDB taxonomy): domain Archaea; phylum Nanobdellota; class Nanobdellia; order UBA10117; family CAYGVN01; genus CAYGVN01. The sequence continues at coordinate 4,271 of CAYGVN010000063.1, read as the reverse complement.
CTTCAAAGCGTTAAAAATTAAAATGGCCGCAAAACAGCTTGTTCTTGGTATTGTAGGTTTGCCTGCCAGCGGCAAGACAGTTGTTGCAGAACATTTAGCCAAAAAGCCAGGAGCAGTCAGGATACATACAGGAGATTTTATCTGGGAATTCCTCAAAAGGCGAGGAATAAAGCCGACTGAAGAAACAGGTGTGATGGCTACGCTTTATATGTGGGCAGAATACGGCGACCTGCCTGTTGCAACATGGATTCTGCGCCAGATAGCAAAATACAAAGCCAAGAAAATAATTGTTGTAGATGCTCTCCGCACAGTTGAAGAAACGCGCATTTTAAAAGATAAATTTAAAGACAAATTCAAATTAATTGCAGTGCTTTCTCCCCCGACTATCAGATGGGAAAGAGAAAGAAAAAGAGCCCGCTTCGGGCCGCTTTCCAGGCTCGAATTCAGAATTCGAGACAGGGAAGATTTGAGGGTTGGTGTCGGAGATTTAATCGCAAATGCAGATTATTATATTGATGCAAGCGGCAGCATAGCCCAAAACAAAACAGCAACAGATGAAGTTCTTAAGAAAATTAAATAGATTGAAGCCCATAGATTGATAGTGATTATGAGCGCTCTAAATACCTAAATCAGCTCTAACAACATATTTAGCTCATGCGAAAAGTATTTATTTATGTATGTCAGACTTATATCTAGAAGATAGTAAATAGGCAGCTCAAATACATTCAGATAAGGCCTGCCTAAAGAGGTGTAAACATGGCAGATGAAAAAAAATATTCAAGAACATTGCTCGGCAAGACAGTTATTTCAAAATCTGGAAAGAGATTTGGCATTGTAGGTGACATGATATTTGAAATTAGAACAGGAGAGCTCCTTTATCTCACCCTCAAGAACGCAACAAACTACGCATTATCCCTTGACTTAGAGAAAACAAAAGAAGGAGATATAATGGTGCCTTTTAGCTCAATAATCTCATACACTGATTTTGTTGTTATAGCTGAAGAAGATATCGTTTAGGTCTTCAGCTATCCCGCTGAACGAAGTTCAGCGTTATTGCGGAAGAAGATATAGTTTAAATATTCAGCTGAACAGAACTGTAAGAAAGGTTTTTAAGAGTTCTTTTTAATTCATATTCTATGCGGTTTAAAAAATTCAGAGAGTGGTTTATTGAAGGTAAATTATACTTTGCCAGAACATATTCCTATTTAGTTATACTTAACTTTTTGATGATAGTTTTGATTTTCTTTAATACGACCTTGTGGGAGTACAGCGCCATTCAACAAATTTTCCATGACAGAAAGACATTGATGATGGTAGGCACTTTGGCTTTTGTAGTATTAACCGCAATTGTTGGCTATGTGGATACCAAGCTTAAGCTGTGGCGAACGGAATCGGAAAGAGCGTACACTCCTGATAGAAACCCATTATTCGTGCCAATGGTGCTTCAATGCGCCAAAATAATCAACGATTTGAAAAAAGAAGGTAAGGACACAACCGAGCTAGACGCAGAATTTAGCAAAATTTTCGAGCGTTGCAAATTAGGTAAAGAATTTGAATTTTTCAAAAACCAAACAAAATGAAAAAGATTCTATGCATTGTTGGAGCCAGGCCTAATTTTATGAAGATGGCTCCGATTTATGAAAAACTAGCTCAGCAAAAAGATATTAAGCCAATTCTTCTGCACACTGGCCAGCACTATGATTCTGCGATGTCAAAAATTTTCTTTGAGGAGCTTGGCATGCCAGCTCCGGCAATTAATTTGGAAGTAGGCTCAGGCACGCAAGCTGAACAGACTGCGAAAATAATGCTCAGCATCGAGCCTATACTAAAAAAAGAAAAACCAGATGTTGTTTTAGTCGTAGGAGACGTCAATTCAACTCTAGCCGCTGCAGTAGTTGCAGCTAAAGAACATATTCCAATTGCACACATAGAGGCAGGTCTTCGAAGTTTTAATTGGGAGATGCCAGAAGAAATCAATCGAGTAGTTACAGACAGGCTATCACAATATTTATTCTGCACAGAAAAATCTGCTATTGAAAATCTGAAGGCAGAAGGTGTACCACAAAATAAGATTTTTTTTGTGGGAAATACTATGATTGATACATTATTAAAACACAAAACAATTGCAGAAAAGAAACAGGAAGTGCTGCAGAACCTTAGCATTCAAAAAGGTGAGTACGCACTCGTAACATTGCACAGGCCGGAAGCTGTCGATAAGAAGGATATTTTATCCAACTTAGTTGAAGCACTCGATGAAGTGCAATCAAGAATTCCAATAATATGGCCAATCCACCCACGAACACTGAATAAGATTAAAGAATTTGGTTTTGAAAGTATTTTGCACAACATGCCAAATTTGCAGTTAATTGAACCGCGAGGTTATCTTGAATTTTTATGCTTGCAGATATATGCCAAAGTTGTTCTTACAGATTCAGGCGGTATACAAGAAGAAACAACAACTCTTGGCGTGCCTTGCCTAACATTGCGCGGCGAGACCGAGCGTCCTGTAACAGTTAATGAAGGAACTAATATTTTAGTCGGAATCGATAAAGCACGAATTGTTGCTGAAACTATGCGAGTCTTAGCAGGGCATATTAAAAAAGGCAGAATTCCAGAATTATGGGACGGCAAGGCTTCGAGTAGAATTGTAGAAATCTTACTTCAAAAGCTGTCCTCTGCCTAAACATTTATATTTTACAGTTGGAGCGAACAAGTCGACCCTGAAGAAGTTCTTTGTATCAAGCACACATGTATCTGGTGAAAGTTTGTTGATTATATTTTCTATAGAATTCTTTCTAAAATAGCTATGGTCCACAAGCAGCAGAATACAATCTTTATCTTTCAGAACTTCCTCATAGCCTGCAGTTCTAGCGCCGAATGTTTCTGAACTCATTGGGTCGAAAACTTGCACCTCTGCAGCAGACTTCAAGAGCTCTTCTATAATTACCTTAGACGGCGTGTCCCTTAAGTCAGGCACATCTCGTTTGTATGTAACCCCAAGCACGCCTATCTTGGCCTTTTGCAAATCTTTGCCGTGCTTGTGCAGCAATTCTTTCAGTAAGTGCAAAACATAAAATGGCATGCTTTGGTTAATACTCCCAGCAAGCTCAATAAATCGTAAATCAATGCCCTCTTTTTTTGCCTTGTATGAAAGATAGAAAGGATCTTTTGGTATGCAGTGCCCGCCTACACCGGGGCCGGGATAATGCGGCATAAATGAAAATGGCTTTGTAGCAGCTGCGTTTATAACTTCCCAAACATCTATACCAAGTTTGTCAAAAACTTTAGCTAATTCATTAACGAGCGCAATGTTAATATTTCTAAAAACATTTTCCATTACTTTTGCAGCTTCAGCTGCTCTGGGTGAAGAAACCGGCACAACTCTTTGCACTATTGTAGAATATAGCTCAACAGCAAGCTCTCTGCTTTCTGTATTTAAGCCACCTACAATTTTTGGTATATTTTCTGTTCTCCAAATAGGATTTCCAGGATCTATTCGTTCTGGTGAAAATACGAGATAGAAATCTTCGCCAGCTACAAGGCCGGATTTTTCCAAAATTGGCTTAAGAACTTCTTCGGTAGTGCCTGGGAAAGTTGTTGACTCTAAAATTACAAGCTTGCCGGGCGATAAATTTTGCCGTACAATATCAGCAGCGCTTTCAACATATGACAAATCAGGCGTATTGTTTGTCTTTAGAGGAGTCTGCACTGTAATTATAAAAATATCAGCAGATATAATGTCATTAGGATTATCTGTTGCTTGAAATAATTCTTTATTGTGACTGTAACCTTCAGCCCAGTTCACCTTGTTCTCCGTTATTGCCTGCAGCCTGCTCTTTTCTACATCATAGCCGATTACCTTAAATCCTGCTTTGCTGAACAGACAGGCCAATGGGTAGCCTACATAGCCCAATCCCAATATTGCAATAACTGCAGAACGCCTTGCAATTTTTTCTTTAAGCATATCTTCATTCTCCTTTGATAAAACCTTTTAACTTTTTTGCAAATTCAAAGTTAATTGCGTGCAAGATATCAATTTTCATCAGTCTTTCCACCAATATAATTTGTAATTCCTTTTTGGATTTTCTTTCTTGTATCGACAAATGAAAGTGAAGTCTCTAGCAAAATCATAAAATCCAAGCAAAATAAGCAGCTTTTGTGTTACATAAAGAAAAGCTCTTGTTAATATATACGGGCTGCTGCGATATTTTATATGATGTGTTTTATATTTTATTTTTTTGAAATAGCCTTCAAGCATAACTTTCCAGAGT
>CAYGVN010000062.1:4230-5150 GCA_964353445.1 Candidatus Woesearchaeota archaeon | reverse complement strand
TCCGTTATAATATTTATATTCATAGAAATTTTGATTATCAAATGCTTTGTTTCCCATTCTGTTAATTATGGTTTTCGCTAATAATGTTGAAATTGGCACTATATCTTTTTGGGTATAATAATAACCTGCGTTTGCGTCAACTGATGCTCTTATTGTATTAATTTCTTTTAACGTATTATTTCCTTTCGAGCTGATAATACTCATTACAATATCTTTATAATTAGGCACCCCTTTGACAATAGAAACATAATCTCCTTTGAGTTTTGGATGATCGTGATATTTCTCCCAAGCAGAGAGTAATTCATCGTCTGACCTCGAAGTCGTTATGAATTGACCGCACAAAATAAGTGTATCTATGTCTTGCTTTTCAATCGCATCAGATACTATTCCATCTAATCCTACCATTTTTGATTATATTACTAAGTAATGAACTGCTTTATTGATTTAAAAACCTTACGAATCTGTTTACTCAAGTATATATTATATAAATTGCATAACAAGCAGAATTCCGCCCAAGGCAAAGCAGTAAATAGAGAACAAATAAAATTTCTTCTGCTCTATTATTTTCAGCAGCAACTTGATGCTGAGATATCCAACAATCATCGCAACAGCTACTCCGACCAAGCCGGCGCCTAAAGTAATTTCTCCTAGCCCTTGCCTTGCTTCAAAAACAGCTGCTCCAATTATAGCTGGGATGCTCAGCAGGAATGAAAATCTTGCTGCCTTAAGCCTGTCAATGCCTGCCAGCAAGCCTGTGCTGATTGTCACCCCGCTTCTGGAAATGCCTGGAATTATTGCAATTCCCTGGCTGATTCCAACTAACAAAGAATTCCACCAGTTGATTTCTCTGTTTGGCTTCGCGAATTTGCTGACCAATAAAATTCCGCTGGTGAATATCAGCGCAAAAGCAATCATGTTCA
>CAYGVN010000062.1:0-4220 GCA_964353445.1 Candidatus Woesearchaeota archaeon | reverse complement strand
CGCAACATACAAAACCTTGAAAAAGATACTCATCTGAAAAACGAGGAAAATAAATCATGGAAGGTAAATCCTATCAGAGCAGTTGGAATGCTGGCAAGGATTATGTATAATCCAAGCTTTCCATCTTCTGATTTGAAGTCCAATTTAACAACAGCTTTCAGAATTTTCAAAATATCTTTTCTGAAAACAATGCAGACAACAAGCAAGGTTCCAATATGCAGCAAAATGTCATAGAATACACTGGCTTTAATTCCAAGAAAAATCTGGGCAAGAGCCAGATGGCCTGAGCTGGATACAGGAAGCCATTCAGTTATTCCCTGGATTATTCCCAAAATAATTGCTCGAAGAAGTGTTATCATTTTTTTGTATTATATTTCTCATAAATATCAGTCAAAAAGTTTTTGGCGTACTTTTTGCCGACAATCTTAGCTAACTGCTCTTCTGTACAACCTTTCAATGTTTCGTACATAGCTGTTTTATTATCTTCAACCATATTAATATAAAATCTTCTTAATCCTCATAGTTCCTTTAATTTCATCTTCAATCTCTTCAATTCCTTTTTCTTTCTTCAGCGTGTAGGATTCCAATTCAGCCCCAAGACTGAGATTTTTGTCCACCTTGAATTTTCGAATGTCTGAAATTATTTTTACTGCTAATTTTCCAATCTCAAGAGCTTTTGTGTCTATCTTAACGGGCTCTGGGAATTGAGAAATGTGAATACTCTTGTCTTTCTCTATTTTTTGGAACATTGTTTGATAGATTTCTTCTGTTATATGCGGAATAAACGGCGCCCAAAGCTTTAGGATTGCCAGCAGGCACTCATAGAGCGTGCACCTTGCTGCATCAGCTGTCTTGTCATTGCCGTATAATCTCCATTTGACCATTTCCAGATAAAAGTCGCAGAACTCGTGCAAAAAGAACATTTCAATTTCCTTTCTTGCCTTGCTCGGCTCATAGTTTTTGAAATATTTGTGATATTCTTCAATTGTCTGCGACAGCCTTGACAAAATCCATTTGTCAATCACCTTTAACTGCGGCTTCTTTTTCAAGTCTTTAATATGCATCTGGACAAATCTTGCTGTGTTCCAGAGCTTAATTAAGATTTTTTGCCCCCTGTCAAACTCCTTTTCATTGAACATCAAGTCTTCCCCGACACCAGCTGTTGCAACCCAATATCTGAATGTGTCAACATTATATTTTTTCAAAATATCATCAATCCAAACAGCATTTCCAAGTGACTTATGCATACCCCTGCCTTTAGAGTCTAAGACATAGGTGCCAATCATTACATTTTTCCAAGGAATTGATTTGAAATGAAGATAAGATTTTAAGATAGTGTAAAATGCCCATGTTCTAATTATGTCATGGCTCTGGGGGCGTAGAGACATCGGATATATTTTCTTGTATAACTCAGGATTTTTCAGCCATCTGCATGCTATTTGCGGCGTCATGGAAGAAGTCATCCATGTGTCAAAGACATCCTGCTCTGGAACAAATTCCCTGCCTCCGCATTTGCAAGGTTTCTTCGGATTGTCTTTTTCAGGATCAATTGGCGAGTCTTTTTCATCAGGTAGAATAGGTTCGCTGCACTTTTTGCAGTACCAGACAGGTATCGGAACACCATAAAATCTCTGCCTGGAAATACACCAGTCCCAAGTAAGATTATTTGTCCAATCCTCCAGTCTTTTCCTGTAAAAGTCAGGATACCATTTGATTTTTCTTGCCTGGCTAATAATTTCCTTTTTGTGAACAAGAGTTTTGATAAACCATTGTTTTGTAACTAAAAATTCAACAGGGTTGTGGCAGCGCCAGCACACGCCGACTGTCTGGTCAAGAGGCTCCTGCTTTTCAAGCAGGCCTGCTTTCTTGATGTCTTCAATTATTTTCTCCTTTGCCTGCCCGAAGCTCAGGCCAGCATACTTGCCAGCAGATTTGTTTAATTTGCCGTCTTTTGTTATACAGACTCTTAATGGAAGCTTATGTTTTTTCCACCATTCAATATCTGTTTTGTCTCCGAAAGTGCAGACCATCACAATTCCGGTTCCAAATTCCATGTCAACTTTTTCGTCTGCCATAATTGGAACTTTCAAGCTGAATAATGGAGTTTCAGCTTTTTTTCCGACAAGATTCTTGTATCTTTTGTCATTTGGATTAACAAAAATCCCAACGCAGCTAGGAAGAAGCTCCGGCCTTGTTGTTGCAATTGTTATATGTTTTCCATTTTCCAGTTTGAATTTGATATAATTTAGCTTGGTTGTTCTTGCTTCATCTTCAATTTCTGCCTGAGCGAGAGCTGTCTGGTGGTACGGACACCATAATGTCGGCTCTTCTGCCCTGTATGCTTCTCCTTTCTTATGCAGGTCAAGGAAAGATGTTTGCGCAACTTTCTGCGCTTCAGAAGAAATTGTCGTGTAGAGCAAATCCCAGTCATAAGAATGCCCGAGTGCTTTGTATACGCGCTCAGAATATTCTTCTTCTACTTTTTTTGATTCTTCCAAACAGAGTTTTCTGAATTCAGCTTTGCTGGTTTTGCTTTTGTCTATTTTGTATTTTTCTTCAACATATTTTTCAGTCGGCAGGCCGTTGTCATCGTAGCCCGGAGCAAAATAAACATTGCAGCCAAGCATCCTAAAATAGCGGGCAAACAGCTCAAATTGAGTATAGTGCAGGCCGTGGCCTACATGCAGATGGCCTGCAGAAGCATAAGCAGGAGGAGTATCAATAGAATAAATTGGTTTTTTGCTCTTAGAATCGAACTTATAGATTTTATTAGCGGCCCACCATTTCTGCCACTTTGCCTCAACCAAGCGAAAATCTATTTTCGCTGGGCGGCTAGAAATACTTGTATTTCTATCCGTTGCCTTGAAATCCGGCTTACTGGTCAATTCAGCCATGATTAAAAATCAAGATTTAAGGGATTATAAACCTAATCCTTTACTTATAGATAGAATTTTCTGTTTCTTTTTTTCAGGACAGCCCAGCTGATTATTCCAGTAATTAACAAGGCAGCAATAAGGCCAAACCATAGCATGCTCAAAGGAATAGGCTGTTCTTTTTGAGGGCTAACAGCGCCTCCGGTAATTGCAGGGGCGCCTTTAGTGGCTGCCAGCGCAGTTAATGGGGTGACAATGCAATCTCTCGTGTCTGTAAATGTTCCTGAATTGCATGTTCCAATATCAACACACTTTCTTGTCTGTTTTCCGTTTATGCAAGTGCTCCAACTTGCGCATTTCCATTCATACATGCAACTTTCTCCACCTGTTGTTACCCCAGTTGCACCTGTTGTATAATTACTCATTGCATAATTACTCATAATAAAAGCATCATCTTGGTCGAAGAAAGTTGTTTCTGCTTTGGCGCACGGGAATGTTAATGCTACTAATATTAAAATTGCTAAAAACGCAAAAATAGTTTTCATTTTCAACCTCATTGCACTAGCAAGTATGCCCTGTTATCAAACCATCCTTAACAGTGAGTGTACAAGGTCCGCTGTTGTCTCCTTTTCTGACAGATATTGTGCCGGTCCAGCCCTGCGTTCCATCTTCAGAAAAATAATTCTTTGCGTGCATATCTTTGGTATAAATATAATTTACATCGATAATAGCATTGAAAACAGACTCCTCACCAAGGCTCCAGAACTCGTCACCACCCTGCTTTTTTAGAGTTCCAGCACCTGTAGGATCCCATAAAAGATAGCCTCCATCATCTGCTTTTGCTCTGAACGAACCATTTACATCTAGCTTTGAACTTGGATTTGAAGTGCCAATTCCTACATTGCCTCCATCCTTTACAATCATAACAGTGTTGGCATTATCTTTAAATTGTGCAATATCACTAGTATGAACACCATTACTAACTTGTAATGGAATTATAGAATTACTTATTGAACTTAAGGTAAGATATCCAACATCAACAATAGATTGAAAATGTGATTCTTCTCCCAAACAATAAAATTCATCTCCACCTACCTTACATAATTCTCCTGCTCCTGCAGGATTCCAAACCAAATTCCCGCCATCATTTGCTTTTGCGTTGAATCCGTTGTTTATTGTAACATTATTGAAAGTAACATTTGAAGTTGTATTTAATACCTGATTGTAATTTGCTCCATCAGTACCATTCCTTCCGTCTACACCATTTGTTCCATTGATGCCAGAATCACCCTTGTCGCCTTTGTCTCCCTGAATCCCCTGCGGCCCTTGCGGACCAACAGTGCCATT
>CAYGVN010000061.1:0-5158 GCA_964353445.1 Candidatus Woesearchaeota archaeon | reverse complement strand
AAAATGGCAATAAAATATTTTGTTTTAAGACAAGGTGAAAAGGATACAGAGCACGTGTTTACAGGAGCACAGCCAAGAAGGGCTGCACTAAAAGCAGCGACGAGAGGTTTTACAGACATTAAATTAAGAGAAAGGGGAACAGACAGACTGCATATTTTCAAAGGTTCAAGAAAGAAAGTATCTGCTCCAGCTGACAGGCCGGAATGGCTGCCGTCAATGGTCTGGAAGCCAGTTGTTAAGAAGAACGAACTTATTCACTTAAAAGCTGGAAAGAAAGGCAAAAAGAAGAGAAGATAAAACTCCAGCTAAAAAATTTCTTTTTGCTTCTTTTATTTTTTTATTTTAATACTTCACCAATTAAATAATTTCTATGCGCTTCTGTGAGCTTAGCTCTGACTAATTTTCCTGTTTCTAGATTTTTGCTGTGAAGCACAATTGGCTTGTAGCTCTGGTTTCTGCCGACAAGTCCGCTACTGCTTCCAACTTCATCTATCAGCACTTTACCTTTCCAGCCAATCCAGTTTCTGTTATTCTCCAAAGCAATCTTGTCATAAAGCCTCGTAAGCTGAGTTGAACGTCTTTTTATTTCAACTCCTAGAATTTGATCTGGCATAGATGCTGCAGCTGTTCTGGGTCTTGGCCAGAATCTTGAAATGTTTAGAAAATCTGGCTGGAGCCAGATTATCAGCTTCAGAGTGTCTTCAAATTGTTTTTCTGTCTCGCCTGGAAAACCGCAGATAATGTCTGTTGAAATTGTGATGTTTGGAATTTCTTTTCTGAATTTTTGAATTATTTTCCTGAAATCTTCTACTTTGTATTTTCTATTCATTGCTTTGAGAATTTTGTTGCTTCCAGACTGCACAGGAATGTGAAGGAATTTGAAAATCTTTGGGTGCTTGTAAATTTCAATTAATTCTTCTAAGATTTTTAAAATATTGTCTGGGTCTATCATCCCAATTCGAACTAAAAAATTACCTTCGATGGAGCATATTTTTTCAAGTAAATCCGGCAAACTAGCTTTTCCATTGTCTAAACCATAATTTGCGCAATCCTGAGCAGTTACCCAGACTTCTTTACAGCCTTCTGCAACAGCATTTTCAACTTCTTTCAAAATCAGCTCTTTTGGATATGAAAAAAGTCTGCCTTTTGCGAATTTCACACAGCAATAAGAGCAATTGCCCAGGCAGCCAGATGAAATTGGAACAATTGCAACTATTTTGTTTTTTCTCAGTCTTGGCATACAAATTTTTGGAATATCAACCTTGCCAAGTAAGTAAACCGGTTTTTTGCTTTGCACAACTTTAACTATTTGGTTTATTTTATGCGTGCCGACTAAGCTCGCATTAGGAGCCAGCTTCTTCAGCTCTTCAGAAAGAACTTCTGGCATACAGCCGGCAACAATAAGCTTTTTCTTCAAGCTGAGCGCTTTTTTGACTTCTCTGGTAACAGCATGCTCTGTCCGGCTTTTGACAAAGCAGGAATTGATAATAACACAATCTGCTTTGCTAAAATTATCTACAAGAGTAAAGCCTGCTTTGACCAGCAGCCCGCCTATTGCCTCTGAATCAGCCTGATTTGCAGAGCAGCCGAATGTTCTGATGTAAATATTTTGCTCGGGTTTCATGCTATGCTCGATTTGTAAGAGCTTAAAAAACTAACTTTTTAAAATATCTGTATGAAAGGTGTAGAATTTGTTTGCTCGGGAAATAACGGACGCAGCCCTATGGCCGAAGTTGTTGCACGAGAATATGTCCGGCAGGTTGGCGCAGATATTCCAATTTATTCTTCTGGTGTTCGGGTTAATATCTTTGGTCTTAAGCCGAAAATTAAGCCAGAAACATTAGAAATTGCAAACTCAATAGGTATTTATGGCAGTCCAAGAAAAATTATTAAGAAACTCTGGGAAAGAGAAGCAGAATTCAGAAATCAAGCTTTAAAGATGAGAGGGTATAATTCTTTGGAAAATCACCTACAACGACAAACTACTCCAGAAAGATATGTTGATTTGATGCTTGCAGTTGCAGATAAAGAAAAAGAGCTTTTATTGAATTTGCACCCTTTATGCCTTGACGTTTATACAATTGCAGAATATGCAGGCGTTGAGCTGTCTGAACCGGAGGTAAGAGAATGGCTAACCAATGCTGATGCTCATTTAGTTTATTTAGATTCTTTGATTAAAGTTGTTCCAAAAGCAATAGACCGATATAGACGTGAAGTTACTCATTAATTTTCGTCTTTCCAAACCAGGCCTCTTTTTTAGCTTTTCGGAGCACAAGCCAAAATACTGCTCCGCCGACTGCAATCAGCAGCCACGAGAGCAGGAACTGGTGAAGAAATGCTGCAATAAAGCCGGATATAACAATAGCCAGACTCACTATTCCACTTATCAAAAATGTTGCTCGTTTCATTTTAGTTCAAGCGATATTGGGCAATGGTCAGAGCCCATGACTTCTTTCAGAATTTTGCTTGCCTTTAACTTGTTTTTCAATGATTCTGAGACAACAAAATAATCTATTCGCCAGCCGATGTTCCTCTTTCTGCAATTATTTCTGTAAGACCACCAAGTATAATGACTGCCTTCCTTTACAAATTCCCTGAAAGCATCGACAAAGCCTTGCTTCAAAAACTCATCGAACCAAGCTCTTTCTTCAGGCGTAAAGCCTGCATTTTTCATATTTTGCTTTGGATTTGCCAAATCAATTTCTCTATGCGCGACATTGAAGTCGCCTGCAATTATCAGCGGTTTTTTCCTGCTTAGGTTTTTACAGAATTCTTCAAATTGTTTGTTGAACTTTAGTTTGAAATTCAGCCTTAACAGGTTTCTGCGCGAATGAGGGAAATAAACTGCAACCAAATAGAAGCTCTTGAATTCTAAAACGATAACTCTACCTTCATCATCAAAAATAGTAACTCTACTCTTATCATCAAAATCTTTTCTGCCCATTCCATATCTTACAGAGAGCGGCTTGTATTTTGAATAAACAAGGATGCCACTATAACCTTTTCTCTTTGCTGGAAAGTTAAATGTTTTATAGCCTTCAATAAAAGGCACATCTTTAGACTTGACTTCCTGCAAACAATAAATATCTGCATTCTCCTTCTTGATGAAGTCAAGGCAGCCTTTCTTTATGCAAGACTTAATGCCTGCAACATTCCAGGAGATAATCTTCATACTAAAGAGTTTATTGCAGGCCTTTAAAAATATATCAGCGACTAGAAAACTTTAAATATAGGTTATATCTAGTGTCGGGCAGGGGGTGCGCAATGATAGTAAAATATTTGGAAGAAGACGAGGAAGAAAGCGAAGAAGGAGACGAAGAAGGAGACGAAGAAGGAGACGAAGAAGAATCGTGGGATTAAAAACAGCGCGAGGTGTTTTTTATTTGTTCTTTTCTAAAGTTTTATTTTGTTTAGGTTTTATGACACATAATCTGGTATGTGAGCAGTTTCTTTTAACTTAACAATTCTAATTGGCTGAACTGTGTTGTGCACATCTTCAACTTCATCCTTGAGATGAGAATTAAGATAAAGAGATACAGTTGATTTCTTCAGACCTGTCAGCCGGGCTATCTGCCTTGTCCAGAGGCCTTGAGGATGCAGCTTGAGAGCGTGCACAATAAGAGCAATTTTATCTATGTCAGGGCCTGGCTTTCTGCCTCTCATTAATTTACTGGACACTTGGCTAGTTAATAAATATTTTTATTGCAATATTGCAATTAGCTTCATTCTAATTTATTGGACACTCGGACAATAATTAAATAGCAGCCAAAACACCCAATACGCCTATTAATATCAGGTAAAGTCCAATTAGCCAGCTAATCAGCTTCGGAAACTTAATAACCAAAATGCCAAAAACCAAAGCAGCCAAGCTTGCAACAAAGCCTCCTGTCTGCACTCCAATTATCATACAATCTTCTAACAAATTTGCTCTTAAAAATATTTATATACTCTTAGGAACTGAATTCAGACATGGCCGAAAAAGAGGATTTGAAAGCATTCTGGCACTCAACTTCGCATGTTCTAGCTGATGCTGTCAAACGCCTGTGGCCGAAAGTCAAGCTGGGAATTGGCCCGGCTATTGAAGAAGGATTTTATTATGATTTTGATAAAAAAGAAGGCTTCTCTCCAGAAGACTTGAAGAAAATTGAAGCTGAAATGCAGAAAATCACCGGCGCAAATCTTCCTTTTGAGCGCGTTTATAAAACAAGGCCAGAAGCCCAGAAGCTGTTGAAAGATGAACCATACAAACTTGAACTGCTAAAAGAAATTCCAGACAAAAAAGTTTCATTCTATCAGCACGGCAAATTCATCGACCTCTGCGCAGGCCCTCTGATAAAATCAACAGGCCAGATAAAAGCCTTCAAGCTGCTCAACACAGCAGGAGCTTACTGGCGCGGAGATGAAAAAAATCCTGTGCTTCAAAGAATTTATGGTATTTCCTTTCCATCAAAAGCAGAGCTTGATGCTTGGCTGAAAAAGCAGGAGGAAGCGGTTAAACGAGACCACAGGATTTTAGGACCGAAGCTGGGAATTTTCTTTTTCCATGAAACTGCACCGGGTATGCCTTACTGGTTGCCAAAAGGGCTCATAATTTTAAATGAACTGACAAAATTTTGGAGAGACGAGCATACTAAAAGAGGATATACAGAAATCTAGTCGCCTATTTTGAACAAGAAAAAACTTTGGAAAATATCAGGACACTGGGAGCACTACAAAAATGATATGTTCATTGCAAATATGGGCAAGAATGAAATATATGGACTAAAAGCAATGAACTGCCCAAATGCGATGATTGTTTTTGGAAACAAAACAAGAAGCTACAAAGATTTGCCATTGAGGCTTTCAGATACTGACACTCTTCACAGATACGAAGCATCAGGAGTGCTGCATGGGTTGCTGCGGGTGCGCGAATTCAGGCAGGACGACTCGCACAATTTCATAACAGAAGACCAAATAGAAAGTGAATATGAGCATATTTTTGAGATAACTGAACTTTTCTATGGAATTTTTGGATTGGAGTATAAATACCGATTAAGCACAAGGCCTAAAGAATTTATGGGCGACGTGCAGACATGGGATAAAGCAGAAGCCATACTAAAGAAAATAATGGACAGAAAAATAGGAAAAGGAAAATATACAATTGGCGAAAGTGAAGGCG
>CAYGVN010000060.1:0-5171 GCA_964353445.1 Candidatus Woesearchaeota archaeon | reverse complement strand
TGTTTAAAATAAAATATTTAAAGGTTGGCAAAGAACCAATATTCTTATGTTCTATTGTTGAAAATAATGTAGCTAGAACAGTGGCTCAGGCTAAAAAAGCTATGAAGAATGGCGCAAACTGTCTCGAACTAAGGATAGATGCCTTAGAAGACAGGAGCATGATTAAAGATGTAATAAATAAACTTAAGGATTACCCTAAACTTATAGTTTGTAGACCAACTATTCTAGACGGCTATTTTAAAGGCTCAGGAAAAGAAAGAGCCGATTGGCTATTGGAGGCGCTTAATTATAGTCCCGATGCAGTTGATATAGAATATGCATTTTTGGGGGATAGCCGAATTCAAAACGTAATGGATACAGCAAAATCTAACGGTATACCGGTTTTAATATGCTATGAAGATTTCGTAGAGACTCCCTCTAAAGAAGATTTGTTGGATATATTAAAAGATGAACAAAAGCTTGGAGCAGACATAGCGAAGTTCGCAGTTATGGCAAATAGCCCAAGAGCTACTTTAAATGTTCTTCAAACTGCATTAGAAGCAAAACAAATTCTTAAAATTCCATATATCGCCATTGCAATGGGCAAAGATGGAAGCATTTCAAGACCATATTCTTTAATTCTCGGAGCATCTATGACTTATTGTGCTGTTGAGAAAGGCAAGGAAGGCGCGCCGGGACAACTGCCGGTTAAAGATACAAAAAGGATGTATGAACTTTTAAAATCAAAATAATTTGAATAAAATAAATCAAATGACAACTGGGCCTATTTTAGGGACATCGCAGAACACTAATGAAGTGTACGAAATAGCCAGAGCAGTTGGATTTAATAACAGCGAGATTCCATTTCACAAGGAATCTGGAATAAGATTACAAATTCATGGTCCAGCATACTTTAAAGGCATTGATGGAGTTGTCACAGAAATTGAATTTGATGACGTCAGCGAAAGATTTCCAAAGAATCCAGAGGCAATAAAAGTTCTTGGAGAGATATATATCAAAATACCTGATTTGCAATATTATGATTCTAATATAAACAGAACAAGGTCTCTTGCACATCTGCTCAGAAATCTGTGATTAAATATTATTTAAGCAAGTCTTCTACTTCTATTAAATATTTTAAAGGAGCAGATAACTTTACTTTAAGTTCTCCTCTTTTAACAACAACATAAAAGCCGATTATTTTTGCCTCAGTTTCGTTTGAAATAATATTTCCAGTGTCAAAGATGCTTTTTCCACTGCTCAAAACATCATCTAAAACAATAACTGTATCCTTGGATGTTGGAAAATAATGCTCTATTAGCCTTTTGTTTCTGCCATGATTCTTTGGCTTATCTCTTATCATACTCCATTGTAAGCCATGTCTGCTTGCAAGCACGGGAACAAAATCGCTGCCATAACCCCTTCCAATTATACATGTAGGTTTTGGATCAAGAAGGTTATACATTTCATCAGCAACAAGGTTCAGAATATAAGGATCGCCGATAGCTTCTTTAACATCAACATAATAATCAGATTGTCCTGTATTTGCCAATTTCACAGGTTCGTGATACAAATGCTCTTTCAAGGCTTTGATTAGTTCTTCCATTTTTAAAATAAACTAAACTTCTTCTTTGGTTCTTTGACTTCTTCTAAACCTCGCTGTGTGATTTCAAAAAATACAGATGCAGTATCAGGCAGATTCCTGTGCTTGTAGATTGAAGCTTTTCTTATGCCATCAACTTTCTCCAGCTTGATTATGCACTTGCTCCAGTATTTCAGCAAATCTCCGCCAACCATGTGAAAGCTGTTCGGGTTTCCAAAATCAGAATAAACCTGGTTCGTTGCAACAATTGCTATATGCTTTCTTCTCGCAATCTTGCTTAAAATTGAGAGCTGAGCAGCCATTTCTTGATTTGTAACAGCAATCTCCTCTGTCGAGCCTTTTTGAAGTCTGTAGAGCATGGCAATAGAATCAACAACAATCAATCCGATTTTTTTGGCGTCAACAAGCTCAGCCAGCTGTTCAAAATATTTTTTCTGCTCTTCAAAAGAAGTCGGGTTCAGCAAAATTATATTTTTCAAAAGAGCCTTGTGGTCTGAAGGAGCCAGCTGTTCTATTCTCTCTGTTGAGAAGCCTCCTTCTGTATCTATGAAAACAACTTTTTTCCCCTGAGCAGCCACCCTAAGGCTTATCAGCATGGCAATGTTTGATTTTCCAGTTCCAGCTGGGCCGAATATAGTGGATATAATATCTTTCTCAAATCCTCCGCTCAGAAGCTTGTCCAAGACCTTGCAGCCAGTTGAGACTTTTTCAATCATGTTTAATTAAAGACCGCAAAAGTTTTTAAGACTATTTTAATTCTCAATATATATGGCTAGCGAGAAAAAAAAGAGCTATATGAAGAAGTATAATAAGCAGCCAAAAGTCAAGGCAAAAAAAGCAGCTTATATGAGGAAAATAAGAGCTCTTAAAGACAAAGAAGCAGCCCGCAACTTAATTAGAACTCTGCTGGACTTCGGCTTTGAGAAGCTAGCATTCCAATATGCTCTAGAAAGAGCGCCTGAGATGCTTGTAACAGCAAAGATTAGAAGAAGATAATGGTAAAGAAAAAAAAGAAAGAACAATTGCTAGAAGATTGTAATCTTGAAGATATATATAATAGAATAAAAGATTGGAATACAGCTTCTTCTCAAAGTTATAATTTACAGAGGGATATTGCAAATCGATTATTTAATGACTCAAGCTTAGCAGATGCTGTGAATAGAGTAAAAGTTGAATCTCTTTGGGAGATTGCATATCAAATTGCTGAAGAAATAAAAGAAGATTATATAATTATCGATAAAAGAAACTATGGTGGGCAGCCAAATCCTAAGTATAGACGTCGCTGAAAAGGCTTCCACTCGAAACATCTTTTAAGGTTTCTCTGTATTATTACATAATGGCAAATAATAATTCTAAGCAGCCTGCTCCAAAGGAAATCAAGCTAAGGGTAGCAGAAGCTGTCCAGGATGATGTAAACAAGGGAATAGTCAGAATTGATTCCCAGCAGATGAAAGAGCTCGGAATACAGCAGGGCTCTATTGTCGAGCTTGAAGGCCAAAGAAAAACAATTGCAATTGCAGGCAGAGCTTTCCCGGCTGATTTGGGATTGACGATAATTCGAATGGATGGGTTAACGAGAAGAAACAGCGGAACTTCTATCAGCGAATATGTAAAAATAAGGCCAATAGAAATCAAGCCTGCCAAGGAAGTTTCAATTGCGCCAGCTCAGAAAGGTTTGATGATACAAGCTCATCCTTCTACTTTCAAGCGCGCTCTCTTAGGGCGTGCGGTTGTAAAAGGAGATATAATTTCTTTAGGCGGAACTCGAAGGCGCAGAACAACTTTTTCAGGCTCGCCTTTTGAAGATATTTTTAGAATGCTTGAAGAAGACTTTAACGTCGGCCTTTTTTCAGAGCTTAAATTCTTGGTTGTCAACACAAATCCAAAAGATGCAGTGCTGATAACAGAAGAAACAGAAATTGATGTTAGACCAGAAGCTACTGAGCTTAAAGAAGAAAAAATACCAGAAGTAACATACGAAGATATTGGAGGCTTATCTGAAGAGACAAAAAAAGTCAGGGAAATGATTGAACTTCCTCTTAAGCATCCAGAAATATTTGACCAGCTGGGTATCCAGCCTCCGAAAGGGGTTCTACTCTACGGCCCGCCAGGAACAGGCAAGACGCTTTTGGCTAAGGCAGTTGCCAACGAATCAAGTGCTAATTTTATTTCTCTAAACGGGCCGGAAATTATGTCAAAATTTGTAGGAGAAGCTGAAAAGAGGCTTAGGGATATTTTTGAAGAAGCTGAAAAAGGCGCGCCGTCAATTATTTTCATAGACGAAATCGATGCAATTGCTCCAAAGAGGGAAGAAAGCTATGGTGAAGTTGAGCGTAGAGTAGTTGCGCAGTTGCTCGCAGTAATGGACGGCCTAAAATCAAGAGGCAAAGTTATTGTTATCGCGGCCACAAACAGGCCGGATGCACTCGACCCTGCGTTAAGAAGAGGCGGTAGGTTTGACAGAGAAATAGAAATATCTGTGCCAAATAAAGAAGGTAGATTAGATATTCTTAAGATTCACACCAGAAATATGCCGCTCGCCAAAGATGTAGACTTAAAAGAGCTTGCAGATGTGACGCACGGGTTTGTTGGGGCAGACTTAGAGAGTATGTGCAAAGAAGCTGCGATGTCGGTGCTGAGGAGGGTTCTTCCGCAATTTGACTTTAAAGAAGAAGAAAAAATACCAAAAGGTATACTTGAAAAACTGAGAGTTCTGAAAGATGATTTTAAAGAAGCGCTCAAGCTTGTCCGCCCGAGTGCGATGAGAGAAGTCTTAATAGAAAGCCCTAAAGTAAAATGGGAAGAAGTCGGCGGGCTTGAAAAGGCAAAACAGGAAATTAAAGAAGCAATAGAATGGCCCCTCAAGCATCCGGATACATTCAAGAGAATGGGCATCAGACCGCCAAGAGGAATTTTGCTTTACGGCCCGTCAGGCTGTGGAAAAACTCTTCTTGTAAAAGCAGTTGCAACAGAATCAGAAGCAAATTTTATATCAATTAAAGGCCCAGAAGTTTTGTCAAAATGGGTTGGGGAATCTGAAAAAGCTGTAAGGGAAATTTTCAAAAAAGCCAGACAAGTTGCACCCAGCATAATTTTCTTTGACGAAATTGATTCAATTGCAGCCAGGCGCGGCATGGATTCTTCATCTGGCGCAAGAGTCGAGGAAAGAGTTGTAAATCAAATTTTAACAGAAATAGACGGCTTGGAAGAGCTGACAGACGTGGTTGTAATTGCAGCCACCAACAAGCCAGAGCTTGTGGACACCTCTCTGCTCAGGCCAGGCAGATTTGACAGGCATATTTTGGTAGGCCCTCCGGATAAAGAATCCCGCTTGCAGACTTTTAAAATTCACACGAAAAATATGCCATTAACAAAAGATATTGACGTGGAAAAGCTCGCAGAGAAAACAGTTGGCTACTCCGGAGCAGATATAGAAGCAGTCTGCAGAGAAGCTGCAATGATTGCTCTAAGAGAAAACATGAGCGCTAAACAGGTTACATCAGCACATTTCGAAAAAGCTCTAGAAACTACAGTAAAGCCTTCATTATCAAAAGAAGAAACAGAGCGCTACGCTGCTTCGATGGCGGCT
>CAYGVN010000059.1:0-5180 GCA_964353445.1 Candidatus Woesearchaeota archaeon | reverse complement strand
ATCTTAATTTTGCTCAGAATAAAAACAAAGAGGGCAGCACAATTCCTGTTTTCAACAAAACAGCGACTTACAATCCATGGGTTGTTCAATACACACCTGGCATGAAGGTCATAAAATTATAGGAGGTCAAAATGGCTAAAAAGAAAACTCAAAGTCAAGATACTATACTCAGAGGTAAATTGCTCTCCAACCCAAAGCCTAGCATATTCGGTGTGAGCGCAGTTATGATAGGCGTAGATGGAGCGATTGATAGAGATAGATTGTATAACATCGAAAACGCTCTTCCTGGAGTTTACCAGTCTCCTGTCTTAGCAGAAAAAAACAAAAAATATTTTGCATGGATGCTAAGCGGAAAGGCATTAGATTAAACTATTTTTTCAACTATTTCTTTTGAATTAAATTCCTGCAGGTCTTCGTATCTTTGCCCTGTTCCCAGGAATATAATCGGCTTGCTTGTGGTATATGCCACAGAGACCAGAGCGCCGCCTTTTTCATCAGTGTCCACTTTTGCCAGGATGCTTCCATCGATGCCAATTTTCTCGTTGAACATCTTTGCCTGTTCAACAGCATCGTTGCCAGTCAGCGCATCAACGACGAGAATAGTAAGATGAGGCTTTACAACTCTCTTGACTTTCTGCAGTTCAGCCATCAAGTCTACATTTGCATGCTGCCTGCCTGCTGTGTCAATTAAAACAACATCAATTGCTTTTGCCTGCGCGTGCTTCACAGCATCAAATGCAACTGCAGCAGGATCTGCACCATAATCGTGCTTGATTAATTTAATTCCCAATTTATCTGCGTGAGCTTCCAGCTGCTCGATTGAAGCTGCCCTGAAAGTATCAGAAGCTGCGAAAACACAGCTCAATCCTTTGCCCTGCAGCCATTTGGCGACCTTTGCCATAGAAGTTGTCTTGCCGACCCCATTAACTCCTACAAAAAGCAAGATAAGCGGCTTGTTCCGTGCTGCAAGCTGTGCGAGGTGAACAGGCGCAGGTTTTTCAAAGACTGTCAGCAGAGAATTCCTGAGGTCTTCACGGACTTTTTTTGCCAAATCAGTTCTTTTAATTGATTTTCCAACTAGACTAATTTTCAGCGTGCCTTTTATTTTTTCAATAACATCTACTGCTACATTATTCTGGAGCAGTTCAAGCTCCAGCTCTGAAAATAATTTGTTGAAGCTCTCTTCAGACAGAGTAACTTCAGAAAGAAATTTGCCGATTCCTACAAAAAAACCAGGCTTCTCCTTTTTATCTTCCTTTGGTTTTGCCTGTGCCTCAGGTTTTTCTGCAGGCTCTTCTGCCTGCACAGTTTTTTTCGCAAAACTCTCAAAGGCTTTTTTTAGGAACTTAAACATCTTATTTTTCTACGAGCTCTTGAATATCTTTTTGAATTTCATTTGCGCGGTTGGCCAATGCCTGCAAATTTTGTGCAAGCTGTGTCGTGATAGACGCTAATTGAGTTAATTGCTTGTCAACCATCGCTTTTGCATCTGGAATGCTTTTTTTTACAATAACGCCGGCTCCAATATTCACCAAGACATTTTTGCTGTCAGTAATTGAACTTTTAATATAAACCCCCGGGCTGATGGAAGAATAGCTTGCAGACCCTTCTTTCAGCTGTGATAAATTATCAAAACTCTCATTTAATCTTATCAGCTCCTGGTTTTTCATTTCAAGACCAGACAGCTCTTTCTCAACTTCCTTGATTTGCGCGTCCAAGAGCTGCAAAAGGATATATTTTTCCTCAACTTTTTTCTTTTGGTCTTCCATTTAAACTGCCTTAACGCTTTCTATTTTAATAAAACGCTTTTTACATTTGTGGCGGGAGCCGAGCAAAGAAAATACTTTCTCCTTTGCAGCTGCCTCGTCTTTTGCAGAAACTTCCATTTCAAAAGGCCGGGCCTTCAGGCGCCCCATTCTGAATGTTCCCTGCAGGTTGTATGTTTTCATAGCATTAAAATTTTAATTTGATTTTAAATATCTTTACTTTTCAATAAACCCTAAACTTTCATCTATTCGCGCAATTTCATAGCCGGAGCTCATCCCGCCGACAATAAAGCCGTGCGAATTTGCAATTATGCCGGAGCTGATAAAAGGATTTCCCATATTGACAGTGCCCAATCCAATTTCAAAGCCGAATAGATTTTCAATTTTATTAATCTCAGCGTCTGAAAGATTAGGATTAAACATCCCGCCTTTGTTTGTGATTACGCCCATGGAGCCGGGCACGCTTGTTTTCCCCAAGTCCATTTGGTGCAGTTTCAATCCAAGAGCATTTTTTATTTTATTCAGAGCTTTTACAGGTATTTCAGCGCTTGCAATTCCAGCCTTGTCGTTGAGCAGTAGAACATTTCCGAAAGCAGTATATTCAGTTTCAATAACTTTGACATTCACGCCGATTTCAGCAAGATTTGACTCCAATTTCTTGAGTTCAGATTCATAAATAATTGACGGCAGAATAACGCAGTTTGAACTTGCAGATGCGAATAGTCCTATCAAGTCAGTTCCATAAAGGCTGAGCTGGTACACTGGAACATTAAGAACTTCTTTTATCAGTTCGACAGCGCTTTCAGGAACACTCCTGCCAAGCAGGCAGAATTTATCTGTGGCAATCCCGTATAAACCTATATTTGGGTCGCCGTGAAAATTTAATATCGCCGCGTGTCTTCTTGTCATTTTAATTATTTGTGCATCGCAATCTCTTGCTGTTTTGTTACCTGGGCCTTTTTCTTGTCCTCTTCTTTTCTTTTGGCTTCTTCGAGAGCTTTCTTGTCTTCTTCTTTCTTTTTCTTGTAATCTTCAGCCTTCTTTTTATCTTCCTCTTTTGCTTTCTTGATTTCCTCTTTCTTCTTCGTGCTCTCGCTTATAGTTTTTTGCGCTTCAGCAATTCTTTTTGCTCTAGGCGGAAGAGTTGCCAGTTCTGCTATTGCAATTTCTTTTTCAACTTTAACTTTAACAGTGATTCTAGAAGGAGGGTTTTTTGCGCCTTTTGCCCAAAGAGCTTCATTGACCCATCTGTCAAGCTTGACTTCCTTGGCCTTGGTGTGCTTAAGCAAAAAAGCCCGCAGGCCAGCTACAGCTCTTTTAGTCCTGCGCCACCTGGAAACATTTAGCCATTCTTTTCTTAACGGGACTGTATAGATTCGTTCGCCTTCCATTTTATGCTCTTATTTTAGGACTTGTCCTCCATCTTCTTTTGATTCTTGTTAATTGCGACGGGTGAAGTTTTCTGGCTCTTGATAATCCGTATTTTTTAGGCATCAGCCAGAAAGGAGCCCATCTGCTCTGCTTTGCAGCAGCTATTAATCTTCTCTTTTGCCCAGATGTTTTATTTGAACCCATTTGTTATCTCCCAACTATATTAAAACCCCTTTTTGAATTAGCTTGCTGAAGTATTATTTTTAATTTTTCTTCAGTTATCTGCTCAGCAATCTGCCCGTTCTGTGCAGCTTGTATAAGAGCAATTTCAATCTGAGAAGCAAGCTCTGGATGGGCGCTCTTTAGTATATTTAATCTTTCACGCGCATCTTTTGTTAGTATTGTCTGCAAAGCGCTCTTTTTCAAGAGATCGAACTGCTGGGCTTCTTGCCTTTGTTTTAATTCATCTAAAGGTATCATTTCATCTCTTTAACTTTAACTGCTGATTTGTTGAGCAAAGAAATACCGGCGGGAGTTATGACACGGCCTTTATGCACGCTTTCTTTCTGCTGTTTAATTAATCCAGCAGACTCTAATTGCTGCAGGATCTTGCGGATTATCGCGCCGCTTCCTTTTCTAAATTTTTCAGGAGCAACCCCCCTGTTTCTTTTGCTTCCATATTTGACTCTTAATTTTGAAACTCCGATTGGACCATTTTTGCAGATAGCTCTCAGCACAGAAGCGGCCCGGATATGCCACCAATCTTTATCTACCGGAGGCCTTTCTCTATGCGCTCCGGTTTTAACAAATCTTGACCAATTAGGAGGCGTCAGCTCTTTTTTCTCTTTTAGAGCTGCGGCCACTTCTTTTGCCAATAATTTAGGATTCACATCAAATAAGTATACCATATTAATTTTCACACAAAGTGTGTTTTTTAAAGCTTTTCTGCTTAGTTTCCAAATATGCGAGTTGCAATTATAGGCTGCGGGGCAGTGGGAGCTTATTTAGCGTGGCGGCTGTCTGAAAAACACAAAGTAACAATCTTTGAACAAAAATCAAGATTGGGAAAAACTGCATGCTCCGGATTAATCTCTAGCCGCATATGGGATTTTATACCTGAAAATAATTCATTGGTGCAGAATAAAATCACTTCTGCAACTATACATTTCAAGAACAAAGATTCCAAAATAATATTTGAGCCTCCGCTGCTTGCGCTTGACAGGCCCGCACTGGACCGTTATTTAGCTGAGCTTGCACTCAAAAAGGGAGCAAAATTAGTTTTAGAAAAAATTCAATCCTTTCCAAAAGGATACGATAGGATTATAGGATGCGACGGAGCTCTTTCAGCTGTCAGGGAACAGCTTAAACTGCCGAAACCTGATTTTAGGCTGGGCATTAAATGCCAGCTGGAAACAGAAGACAGTTCAAGCGAAGTTGAAATATGGCCGGTTAAAAAAGGATTTGCATGGCGCATTCCAAGAGGGCGGACAGTAGAATACGGTTTGCTTGCTCCAATTTCCAGAGCAAAAGAAGAGTTTCTTCATTTTTGCATAAAACAAAATATTAAACCGACAAAAACACATTCGGCAATAGTGCCCTCGGGGCTTATTGTTCCAGCAGATGATAAAATAACTCTGTGCGGAGATTCTATTGGGCTGACGAAACCTTGGAGCGGCGGAGGAGTTATCTGGGGCCTGACAGCAGCTGAAATTTTGATGCGGACATTTCCAGATTTCAAAGAATACAGCAAACTGCTCAAAAAATTCTTTTATCCAAAAATTTTATCTGCAAAAGTTACAACAAATTTGGTAAATCTTTTCGGCAGCCATTTTCCTTGGATTCTGCCGTCTGAAAAAAAGATTGACACTGATTTTCTATTTTAAATGCAGAAGAATAAAAATAAAAAAGAAGAAAGCTAGAAATGTAAGAGTGCATTCTGCAGAATAAAAAAGCACCTTCTTTTTCCTTTCATGCGCCAGAATAAAGCTTCCTGCGGCAACGCCTGTGATGAAAATCAACAGGCTGGCAAGTTCTTTATAATCA
>CAYGVN010000058.1:0-5192 GCA_964353445.1 Candidatus Woesearchaeota archaeon | reverse complement strand
CGACAGGAGAGTCGCAGATTTATCCGATGTATTCCTTATGGACGAGGAGCTGGAAGGATTTGCCTTTGAAAAGATACCAGTCAAGAATCACTGTATTCAGGTTTGAAACAACAACCCGCCCTTATTTCAGAGGAAGGGAATTTAATTTCTTTGAAGCCCACGATGTTTTTGCCACGCATGAAGAAGCTATGAAGCAAATCAAAGATGATATGAAATATTCAGAAAATGTTATCCACAAAAAACTCGGAATACCTTTTATTTTTGTCAAGAGGCCGAAATGGGACAAGTTCGCCGGAGCAGCAGATACTTATGCAGCAGATTCTCTGGCGCCTGACGGAAGAGTTAATACAGTTGCATCAACGCACGACCTCGGGCAGAAATTTGCCAAGACGTACAATATTCATTTCACAGATAAAAATAAGAAAGAGCAGTTTGCCTGGCAAACCTGCTACGGCCCGGGCATCATCAGAATTATGGCCGGTTTGATAAGTGTTCACGGAGACAACAGAGGGCTTGTTCTTCCTTTTGAAATTGCTCCTGTTCAAATTGTAATTATTCCAATTATTTTTGAAAAGAGCATAAAAGCTGTTGATAAAAAATGCAGAGAGCTTGAAAAACATCTTGCAGAAAAAGGATTCAGAGTCAAATACGACACTTCTAAAAATACATCTGGCTGGAAATTCAATGAATGGGAAATGAAAGGCGTGCCAATCAGGATTGAGGTCGGGCCTAAGGAGATCAAGGATAAAAAATTGACCTTAGCCAAGAGGTATACAGGAGAAAAAGAAACTATTCCTGAAAAAGACCTGGAAAAGAAGATTAAATTTTATGCTGAAGATATAATTAAAAATATGTCAAAAACTGCTGACGCCTGGTTTAAGGGAAATATCAGGGAAGCAAAAACTTTCCAGGACTGCAAGAAAATTTTAGAGGAAAAAAGAGGACTGATTAAAGTTCCTTGGTGCTCGGTGGAAGACGACGGAATAAAATGCGCTGACATTCTGCAGAAAGAAACAAACGGCGGAACAGTAAGGGGAACTTTATTCAGCAGAAAAGAAGCAGTAAAAGGCAGGTGCATTATCTGCAAGAAACCGGCTAAGTACATTGTATACATAGCCAAGTCTTACTAATCAAAAAGCTTTTAAATGAAAATAAGCTCCAGTAAAGCATATTCTAATAGGTTAAAAAACTAGGAGAGATAATTATGGAAGAGAATATCAAAAAAGGAACAACAACTGTAGGTGTTGTCTGTAGAGACGGCGTTGTAATAGCCGCTGACAAGCGGGCTTCTATGGGATATTTAATCTCAAACAAAGAAGTAGATAAAGTGTTCAAAATCAGCAATTTCATAGCAATGACAATTGCAGGCTCTGCAGCAGACGGGCAAAAACTGGCCCAGTTTCTGAAAGCTGAAATGGACATATACAGAATGAATGTGGGAGTAGAGCCGAGCTTGACTGTTGCCTCCAATCTAATGGCAAACATAGTCTTCGGCAGGGCAAAAACTTTCATCCCGTATATTGTACAGCTTATAATCGGCGGAAAAGACACAGACGGATTTGCACTTTACACTTTAGACATGGGCGGCAGCAACATTAAAGAAAACAAATTTAACTCAACAGGAAGCGGAAGCCCGATGGCTTTTGGTGTCCTGGAAGATTTGTGGAAAGAAAACATGTCTGTTGAAGAAGGAGCTGATTTGGCAGTAAAAGCATTAGCTTCGGCAATTAAGAGAGACATGGGCACCGGAGAAGGTGTGGATGTAGTCATAATCGACCAGAACGGCTACAGGAAAGTAAAAGGAGACAGGATAAAAGCGATACTCGAAGCAAAATCAGTCAGATTATAGAGTATGAAATTAAATTTTGAAGGAAGATAATGACAATTCTTGATGAAATACTAGCGAAAATTCCAAAAGATGCTATGATTAACAGCACTTCTTATGAAGGAGCCAACATAGTTCTTTACACAAAGAGCAAAGTATTTTTCATGCAGGGCGGGGATATTATAAGACGGCTTGTAGAGGATTTCAAAAAAAGAATTGACCTGCGGGCTGATACTGTTATAAGAGCTGACGAAGAAAAAGTCCTGGCTGTAATAAAAGAGAGCATACCTGAAGAGGCGCAGATAACCCAGGTCTTGTTCGAGCCGGCGAGAAGCGTCGTGACAATCGAGTCCAAAAAGCCTGGCCTTGCAATCGGAAAAGACGGCGACAACTTAAGAAAAATCAAGGAGGAAACATTCTGGACTCCGCTGGTCAGAAGAGAGAGCGTGATTCCTAGCAAAATAACAACAAACATCAGAAATGTTCTTTACGCAGATTCAGACGGAAGAAGAAAATTCCTTGACAGCGTTGGAAAAAGAATTTACGAAACCAAAAGAAGCTCTACAGAAGAAATGTGGGCGCGGATTTCTTTCCTGGGAGGCGCGCGGCAGGTAGGCCGTTCATGCCTGTTCCTGCAGACTCCGGAGAGCAAGGTGCTGATAGACTGCGGAGTCAACGTGGCAGCTACTGAGAAATATGCATTTCCTTATCTGACTGCGCCGGAATTTAATATTGCAGACCTGGACGCTGTTATAATTTCTCATGCACACCTGGACCATTCAGGATTTTTAGCATATTTATTCAAAATGGGATACAGAGGCCCTGTTTATTGTACAGAGCCTGTCCGTGATGTAATGGCGCTGCTCATGCTCGATTTCATTGAAGTCAGCCATGGAGAAGGAAAAGCTCCTTTGTATGCCAGCGCTGACGTCAAGGAGGCTGTCAAACACACAATCACACTGGAGTATGGAGAAGTTACAGACATAACTCCTGATGTAAGGATTACATTATACGACGCAGGCCATATACTCGGCTCAAGCATGGTTCACATACATCTGGGAGAAGGCTGGCACAATATCCTTTACACAGGCGACTTTAAAGTCAAAGGAACACGGCTCTTGAATCCTGCACATCATCTTTTCCCGAGAGTTGAAACTCTGATAATAGAAAGCACATACGGTGCAGCAGAGGATATTATGCCGAGCAGGGAGGACTGTGAAAATGAACTCATCAACATTGTAAAAAATACAATCAAGAGAAAGGGCAAAGTTATAATTCCTGTTCTTGGAGTCGGCAGGGCGCAGGAGGTCATGGTTATTTTGGAGAAATTTTCCCGCGATGAAAAAATAGATTTCCCGATTTATGTAGATGGAATGGTGTGGGATGTTACAGCTGTGCACAATGCCTATCCGCGGTTCTTCAACTCTGAAGTAAGGGAAAAGATTTTCTATGAAGATAAGGATCCGTTCCTGTCCCCGATTTTCAAGCAAGTAGGCTCCGGCAAAGAGCGGGCAGCTGTTGTATCAGGCGGCCCGTGCGTGATTGTTGCAACTTCCGGCATGCTTACAGGCGGACCTTCTGTATCTTATCTGAAGGAGCTCGCTGACAATGCAAAAAATTCTCTTGTTTTTGTTTCTTATCAGGCAGAAGGCTCTCCTGGAAACAAACTACAGAAAGGAGAGAAAGAAGTTCTTCTGAACGGCGGGGATGCTGTAAAAATAAAGCTTGATATTCACACTATCGCCGGCCTGAGCGGCCACTCTGACAGAAACGAGCTGGTCAATTACGTGCAGATAATAAAGCCAAGGCCGAGGAAAATTATTGTAATGCACGGGGAAAGCTCCAAATGCCTGGACCTTGCCAGCATGCTGCACAAGACATTCAAGGTCGAAACAATCGCGCCCAGAAATCTTGATGTTATCAGGCTTAAGTAAAAATGACAAAGGTCTATCTGATAGAAAAACACATACTTCCCAACTTAAGAAAAATTGTAAGCAATAATATCAAAAATAAATTCAAAGAAGGCGATGTTGTTGCAGTCAAAGTTCACATGGGAGAATACGGCAATTTAGCTTATGTGAGGCCTCCCATAATCGGCGTTGTTGTAGAAGAATTAAAAAAAATTGGGGCAAAACCATTTTTATTTGATACTATAGCTCTTTATTCCGGCCAAAGAGATTCTGTTGAGAAATACAAAGAAACAGCTGTAAAAAACGGATTTACAGAAGAAACAATTGGCTGCCCAATTGTCATTTCAGATGAAGGGCTCAAGATGAAAAGTAAGTTCTTTTCAAGCGTTGAAATTGCAAAGAAAATGTATGAAGCAGATGGCGCTGTTGTCATTTCACATTTCAAAGGGCATGACCTCACGACATTTGGAGGGGCTATTAAAAATATAGGAATGGGCGGCGTAACCAAAAAAGGAAAAGGAACATTGCACTTTGATACTCAGCCAGAAGTAACTGAAAGCTGCACTGGATGCGGTACATGCTTAAAAGTTTGCCGCCAAAACGCTATCTCAATTAAAAACGGCAGGGCGATTATAAATTATAATGACTGTTATGGCTGCTGCAACTGCGTTGATGCATGCCCCAACAAAGCAATGAAGCAAAAAACAACTTCTCTTGCATCTGGCCTTACAGAAGTTTGTTCAATTTTCAAAAATAAATTTGGAAAAAAGATGCTTTATGTAAATGTGTTATTAGATATTACTGATTTGTGCGATTGTTATCCGATTGGAGCCACTGATGCAGGAAAGGTTATTACTCCAGATATTGGCGTAACAGTTTCTGAAGATATGGTTGCAGTTGATAAAGCATCTTTGGATTTGGTCCAGAAGGCTACAGATAATAAATTTGGCAAGCTTATAGTAGCTGACCCATTAAAACAAATCAAAGCAGCCAAAGAATTTAATCTTGGCTCAGATAAATACGAGATAGAGGTTATAGAATAATGGACCTGGATGAATTTCAAAACAAATCAGTTGGAATTGTAAAGCTAATCAACGGCAAATATAATTTCAGCCACGACGCTGATGCAACTGTGCTTCACCTGCTTGAAGAGCTGGGGGAGATTGCCCGCGAGCTGTATAATCAAAAAAGCGGCAGGGATAAATTAAACAAGGAAAATCTGGAAGGCGAGTTTGCAGATGTTTTTATCCTGCTGGCATATCTGGCCAGCCAGTTTGATGTTAATGTCAAAAAAGCAATAGAAAATAAAATAGAAATCCTGAAGAAACGGCATAAATTAAACTAAGATAATTCTTAATAATCTATTATTCAATTTTTATTCATGAATAATAAATGTATAGTATGCCATACTGGCAAGATAAAATGGAGTGAAGAGGATATAGCATATAAATGCGATA
>CAYGVN010000057.1:0-5290 GCA_964353445.1 Candidatus Woesearchaeota archaeon | reverse complement strand
CTCTATAAATAGGTAATAATTCTTTGATAGCACTCCGCTGTCTTTTTCCAGGAAAATTTTTCAGCTGTTGCCCTTGCATTTATTTTTATATCTCTTGAAAGTATTTTGTCAGACAAAACTGAAACAATTGCTTCAGCAAGCTCGTTCGAATCCTTAGATTTAACCAGCAGGCCATTTTCCTTGTGCCTGATAATCTCAGGAACCCCGCCCACACGCGTGCCTATAAAAATCTTGCCGCTTGCAAGAGCTTCGAGCATGACTAAAGGGAGATTTTCAGACAGCGAAGGCAGAATAATCGCCTTGTATTTATGCATTTCTTCAGGCATTTTATCTGTGCTGATTTCTCCTAAAAATTCGATGTTTCTTTCAATTTTTAATTTCCTGCAGAGCTTTTCAAGGCTCTGCCTGAGCGAGCCGTCGCCAATTATTTTTAACTTGCAGTCTGGAATTTTTTCCAGCACAGAGGGCATGGCATTTAATAAAAATTCTATGCCCTTTACAGGCTCCAGAACTCCAATAAAAGCAATGCTGTTGCCTACTATATTACTGCTGGGCTTAAATTTATCTGTTGAAACACCATTGCAGGCAACAGAAATTTTGTCCGGAGCAATTCCGTAGCCTGTCAGCATTTCTTTTATTTTTTTGCTTGTAACTATAAAAATATCTGCGCGTACTGAAATGCACATTAATTTCTGAAGCTGAATAGCAAGCCAGCCAAGATATTTTCCGTAATAACTAATAAAATAGTTCCTGGATGCTATACCATGAAATGCTGCACTTAACTTTGCATTTGAAGCTTTTGCTATCCAGACAGCAGGCACGGCTGTGAAAGGAGACACATTAACATTTATCACCTGAATTTTATTTTTTCGTGCAAAGGCACATCCTTCAACCAAGAGCCAAATAAAAAAAAGAACTCTGCGCAATATAGACTTCCTAATGCACTTTGGAACCCTGAAAACTTTTTCTCTTGCTTTATCAAAAAGCTCCAGCACTTTAAGAGAGCTGCTGGTGAGCAGAAATACTTCATTCTCCTTAGCCAGTTCAGTCATAATTGCATTAGCTCCTACAGCTCCGCCTGTGAGCGTCTCGGGCAGGAAGCTTTCCACCACAAACAAGATTTTAACCATTTTTCCTGGCAACCACGAACATATTTGCTGCAAAATTCTTTAATGGAGTATTTAATACAGCCCTATCAATTATTTTAACAACTGGCAAAAGCAATTTTGGACAGTATCTATAAACCGTTTGGGGAATAGAAAAGCACATGGCAAATTCTTGAACAGACATATTATTTTCTTCAAATGCGCAAATAAGCTCTTGTTTTGAGAAAACTTGAGGATTAGTTTTAGTCCATTGAGAACTCGACTTGACAGCGCACAGGAACTTTCGAATAGCTCTGCCGAATATAGAAGTTCCTCCTTTATGCGGAAACTCAATGATTGCCAAGCCATTTGGCTTCAGCAGGCGAGAAATATTATCAATCACCTTTTCCCATTCATTAATATGCATAAGCACATGCACTGATACTATCGCATCAAATTTTTTAGCCTGGAATATTTTAGTGATGTCCGCACGAATAGTTGAAATATTCAGTTTTGATTTTTTTGCTCTCTCTTGAAGGATTTTGAGCATATTTTGCGAATAGTCTATGCTTGTTACCTTGAATCCTTTTTGTGCCAAAAATAAAGAGAATCTGCCTGTTCCGGCGCCAACATCTGCAATTAAAGCCCCTTTCGCTAAATACTTCAGTACAATATTCTTTTGGATACTGTCCACACATTTGCCTCCAATAGCATTAAATCTGTCAGCATCGTAGCTATCAACAACTTCTTTTTTTGCATAATATTTTTTTGGATCAGCCATTACAAACATCTGAATAAATTTTCAAAATTTTGGAGCACTGCTTTTCCAAATCAAATCCTTGCTCTACCTTCTTTCTGCAGTTACCAGCCAATTTTCTTCTGAGTTCGGTTCCTCTCAGAAGCTTGATCACAGCATCAGCAATATCAGCTGAATCCCTGCGCTTCACAAGCAAGCCGTCCTCGCTGTCTGAAATAATCTCTTTGCTTCCAAGAGTATCAGTAGCTACAACAGGCGTTCCGCAGGCCATTGCTTCAAGTATAGTAAGCGGATGGCCGACTGTATGGCTAGTTAAGGTAAGCGGGGAAACAAAAACTTTTGCAGACGAATATAATTTTGGCAAGTCATTAACTATGCCAATAATTTTGACAGATTTTTCAAGCTTCAAGCTTTTGATTAGCGAATCAACAGGCTGCCTGTCTCCTATTCCGCTCCAAGCAAGCGTTAGTTTTGCACCAGGAATCTCTTCAAGAATTTGAGGCATAGCTTTTATAAGATATTCAACACCCTTTTCCTTGTAGAAATGCCCGACATAAAGCAAATCAGAGGTTTTGGGGCAAGCGATTTTTTTATACCTCTGCAAATCTACTCCATAAGGCACAAGCGACAACTTAGGCAATGATTCCTTATATTTATTGTACAAAAACTTCGTTGTAGCAATAACCATATCTATTTTTTTAAGAAAACCATGCACTGGTATAATGCCAAAAGGCACATAATTTATGCTGTCTATTGTATGCACGCAAGGCACACCAAATTTCTTTGCCAAAGCTGTTCTCATTGCAAGAGCAGGAGCTGCAGAAAATCCGTGCACAATATCAAAATTGTTTTTCTTGATAACCGACATGGCCCTGAGCCACAGCGCTGTATGAACTAAAATATGAGATGGCGAGAATCTGCTGTTCGGAGCAATTATTGGCCAGACATTTGCCCTGTGAATATGTATTCCGTTAAAGTTTTCTTCTTTAGGCAGGCTTTTCCCTTTGTCAGAATACGGCTGGGTTGTTACAATATGCACTTCATGGCCTTTAGAAAGAAATTTTTCAGCCAGGTCGGATATTGTTCTCCTTCCGCCTTCGATAAAAGGAGGATTAACATCCGGAGCCAGCAGGCAAATTTTCATCAATCAAAAAGTTTTGTCTTTAGCTATAACCATTTTTTAATATAATTGTTAAGAATAATAATATTCTCTCTAAAAAAAGAATAATAAAAAGTTATACAACTTTATTTTGGCTATGAATTAATGCATATATTACATGTGTCTGGCTATTTTCTGCCTGAAAAAGGGGGCATAGAATATGCTGTGTATAATCTTTCCAAGCAATTCATCCGGCAAGGACACACTGTTTCTGTTGTATGTTCCGGCGAATCTGAATCAGAAGAAATGATGGATGGCATTAAAGTGCATAGAGTTCCTTCATTTAAAATTCTTAAAACACCAATTTCATTGTCTCTTTATTCAGCTTTGATGAAGGAAAATCCAGATGTCATACACGCAAATTATCCCCATCCGTTCTTTTTTGATGCTGCAGTACATGTTGCAAAGAAAAAGAAAATTCCTCTGGTAATTAACTGCCACGGGCCTGAAATCAAGTTAACTTCTTTTTTGGGGAGAATGGTCTCTTTTGTTCACACTAATTTTTTCCTGAAAAAAGCGCTTGAAACAGCTTCTGCAGTTATTCTGAATACGAGCAAGCCAATTCAAGCTTCTAAAATTTTGCCGAAATTCAAGGGAAAAATAACAATAATACCTACTGGAATTGATTTTACAAGATTTATTCCGCAAGGATGCGATTTGTTTAAAGAAAGATTGGGGCTTAAAGGAAAAAATGTAATTTTATTTGCCGGAACTTTGCGCTGGTATAAAGGCCTAAACTATCTGGTAGACTCTCTGCCTGCTGTATTATCAGAATTTCCAAATACAGTGCTGGTGATTGTCGGTGAAGGAGACCAAAAAGATAAACTAATATCTCAAATTAAGAGTTTGGGCATAGAAAATAATATTAGATTTGAAGGCTTTGTCTCTGAAGAGAATTTGCTCGAATATTATTCAATAGCAGATATTTTTGTTCTGCCGTCTCCGACACTGGAAGAAAGCTTCGGCATGGTTGCTTTAGAAGCTCTTGCTATGGAGAAGCCGGCTATTGTTACCTCTGGCGCAGGAGTTTCAGAGGTTTTCAATAAAGAAAAAATAGGTGTTGTTGTAAACCCAGAAGATCCTGAAGATTTATCTAAAAATATTATAGATTTATTAAAAAATCCTGACAAAAGACAACAAATAGGCAAAAAAGCGAGACAAATTCTGCTCAAAAAATATTCTTGGGACAAATTAGCTGTGAAATATTTGCAGGTTTATGAAAATGTCTGCACCGGAGAAAAAGAGCAAATCAGAAAGCATTATTCTGCTGACCAGCCTTCTGCAATGTTTTGCTCCAAAACAATTTGGGGCAGGCTTATGAGAAAAGAATTTACTTATGTTTCAAATGCAATAGATCCTGCAAATAAAAAGATACTTGACATCGGCTGCGGACCGGGAATGTATAGTTTAGAATTTGCAAAAAGCGCAGAACAAGTGGTTGCAGTTGATTTTGCTCCGAATATGCTGATGACTGCGAGAGAAAACGCCGAGGCACGCAATCAAGTTATCAACATCTTAAACAGCGACGCAGAATTTCTGCCGTTTAAAGATAAATCGTTTGATATTGTGCTCTGCCTGGCAGTTCTGCACCATATGGATGACCGCCTTGCAGAAAAAGTGCTGGCTGAAGCCTGCCGGGTTCTTCGGCACGGTGGTTTGCTGGTTACAGATTTCAGAAACAAAAGCAATCCGATTCTGAAATATGCGTACAATAAAAATTCCAAAAGAGAATTTTTGCTTAAGCCAAGGACACTTGAACAAGTCAGAGAGCAGCTTAGAGAGAACGGATTTAAGGTTTCAAAGATAAAGGGAATAGGCTCGCCTGTTCTGCCTCCCTATATGGTTCTTATCGGAGAGAAAATATGATTCCGCTTCATGTCCCTATAATTAAATTAGGTGAATTATTTTCAAATACGAAAGAAGAGAATTATTTTGAACGGTTTGGAAAAAATATTCTTTTCACCAGCGATGGCAGGAACGCGCTTTATCTTGCGCTGAAAAGCCTGAATTTAAAGAAAACTGATGAAATAATAATGCCTGCTTACTGCTGTTACATTGTTCCTGAAACAATCAGGCAGTTCTGCAGGCCAAAATTTGTTGATATAAATAAAGATACTTTCAATATAGACGAATCAAAAATAGAAGGTGCGATAACAAAAAGAACAAAAGCTCTTCTCATCGCCCACCTTTACGGCAACCCCTGCAATATGAAGCAGATAGCTGAAATTGCAGAAGACAAAAAACTATTTTTAATTGAGAACTTCGCGCAGGCTGTATGCGCTGAATACA
>CAYGVN010000056.1:0-5436 GCA_964353445.1 Candidatus Woesearchaeota archaeon | reverse complement strand
CTCCGGCGACATTCCGGTTACCAGGTAGCCCAAAGGAGGACACTGATGAATCAAGAAGAATTATCAGAGTATATTTTGAAGAAATTAAAATCTAGAGGTGCAGATGATATTATTGTTTCAGCTTCTTCTGGAAAAAGCCACCAGATAAAATTTGTAAACAATGAAATTGCTGCGACAAATACATGGGACAGCGCAAGCACAGATATCTTTTTGACAAAGGATAAAAAAATAATTTTTACATCATTAAAAGACCTTACAAAAGATTCTGCTGATAAGACTATTGAAAAAATTTTTAGTTTTGCAAAGCATACTCAGCCGAAACCGGACTGGTTTGGCATAGCAGAAGGGCCTTTTAAATATAAGGAAATAGAAGGAGTTTTTGACAAAAGAATAGAAAAATTAGAGCAAAAGAGCATAGATTTCATAAAAGATGCAATTGACGCTGCTTCGCTGCAGGGAGGAGTTAGAAATTCAGGGGTACTGGCTTTCGGAAGCAGCAGGGATTTTCTTCTCACGTCAAATAATGTAGAAGCAAGGGATGCATCTACTTCAATTTCTTTTTCAATAAGGTCTTTTGCTGAAAAAAATGCGTCTGGTCATGCAGTAAGCTGCGCCAGGACACTGGCAAATTTCGAGCCGGTGGAAGCAGGTAAATATGCAGGCAAGATTGCAAAAATGGCTCTTAATCCCGGCAAGTGCGAGCCTGGGAAATATGATATAATATTCGACCCTCTGACTTTTGCCAACTTCTTGACTCACGTAGCTGATTCAGCGTCTATTTTTTCTGTAGAAGCTGGCCTTTCTTTTTTCATCAATAAATTAAACAAATCTGTTGCAAGCCCGCTGGTAAATATCTCTGACGATGGATATATGCCTGAAGGATTATCGTCTGAAAAATTCGATGATGAGGGCGTGCCTAGCCAGAGAAATAAAATAATTGAAAACGGAGTTCTCAAAAAATATCTGCATAATACTTCAACAGCCAAGAAATACAAGACTAAAACAACTGCAAGCGCAGGCCTGGTTGCACCTTCTCCTTCAAATACTATTTTGGAAAAAGGCGACAGGAGCAAGGAAGAATTGTTTGAAAAAATAAAAAAAGGCCTGTGGGTGACTAACAACTGGTATACACGGTTCCAAAATTACGAAACAGGAGATTTCTCAACAATTCCTAGAGATGGGATATTTTTAATTGAAAACGGAAAAATAAAAAGGCCTGTTTCAGATATCCGTATCAGCGATAACATGATTAGAATTATGCAAAATATAATTGCAATTGCAAAAGAAAGCCAGCAAATCTACGGCTGGGAGGTCGATATTCCTATCTTCACTCCAGCTGTCTTGGTGAAAGACGTTAATGTAACAAAATCAACTATGTGATTTTTTTGCTCTTTTCCCTGCCAAGCATCCGGTGCAAACTCCTTTGGCAGAATTATAGTGCGCTTCGCAAACAAGTGCACCGCAAAGAGAGCATGTAAATCTTGCCGGCTTGCCGCAGTAAACACAAAGTCCGGTCAGCTCATTCATTTTATTTTAATCAGTTCAGGACCTTCTTTGGTGTCCCGAACTTCCCATCCTTTTTTCTTTATTTCTTCCCTGATTTTATCAGCTGTCTTCCAGTCTTTCTTTGACCTTGCCACTTCTCTTTTCTCGACCAGCTGCATAATTTCTTTAGGCGCTTTTTCTTCTTTTAATTTATCTAAATTTAATCCAAGCACAGAGTCAAATTTTAGTGTTAATTTGTAAATCTTTTCTGCATTTTTTTGTCCAATTTCATTTTTATCGATTAGTGTGTTAATTTTTTTAATGAATTCAAAAATAGCTGCTAATGCAACTGAAATGTTAAAATCATCATTCATTCCTGCTTCAAAATCTTCCTGCGCAGTTTTTATCAGATTACTAACTTCTATATTTTCCTTTGCCTTCTTAATTTCTCTTAATTTTCTGACAAATTCAACTATTTTTTCGTAGCTTTTCTCAGCTTGCTCTAAACTTTGTTCAGTATAATCTATTGGAATTTTATAATGTACAGAATTAAAGAAAAGTCTCAAAACTTCAGGCTTCCATTTCTTGAGTGCATCATTAATTGATACAAAATTTCCAAGTGATTTTGACATTTTCTGCCCGTTTACCAAAAGAAATGCATTGTGTATCCAGTACCTTACCAATGGCTTTTTGCCGGTTGCAGCTTCTATCTGGGCAATTTCTGCTTCATGATGCGGGAAAATAAGGTCTTGGCCTCCGCCGTGAATATCATACTGCGGGCCGAGATGCTTTTCTGTTATTGCTGTATCTTCTATATGCCATCCAGGCCGGCCTTTACCCCAAGGACTGTCCCATGCTGGTTCGCCCGGCTTCTGCTTCTTCCAAAGAGAAAAATCTCCTGGATTTCTTTTATTCGGGTTTGGCTCTATTCTTGCCTTCTTCAGTTCTTTTATATTTTGATGAGAAAGCTTTCCGTAATCTTTGAATTTTGAGATGTCATAATAAACGCCATCTTCTATTTCATAGGCATAGCCTTTGTCAAAAAGTCTTTGTATCTGATTAATAATTTCTTTTATGTGCTCTGATGCCCTAGCATAGAGGCTAACAGATGTCACATTCAAAGAAGCCATATTTTTTAGGTAATCTTTTTCAAAAGTTCTTGCAAGCTTCATCGAATCTTGGTTTGTTTCTGCTGCCCGCTTTATTATTTTATCATCTATGTCTGTAATATTCTGAACGTATTTCACTTTGTATCCAAGATATGTTAGGTATCTCGCTATTGTATCAAAGATGATATAGCTTCTAGCATGCCCGATATGTGCAGAATCATAAACAGTAACACCACATACAAACATGAGAACTTCGTCTTTTTTAATTGGTTTGAAGACCTCTACTTTTTTGCTTAAAGTATTATATATTTTTAATGCCATTTCAAAGCGTGGGGTGGGAATTGAACCCACAATCTTGCGCTCTGCAGGCGCACGCCTTACCGTTTGGCCACCCACGCATAATAATATTTACTTTAAAAGGGTTTTAAAGAATTACTATTTGGTTTTGCCTACGGCCTTTTTGATAGCTTCCTTATCAAAGCCTACAATAATCTTGCCGTCTATTTCTGTAACAGGCACTCCCATCTGGCCGGATTTATCTATCATTTCCTGGGCTTTCTTTTTGTCTTTAGAAACGTCGATTTCTTCAAATTTTATTTTATTTGCATTTAGAAATTCCTTAAGCATAATGCAGTAAGGACAATTATGCGTCGAATATACCTTAACCTTCATGAGCAATTAAATAGAAGCCTTCTATAAAAATTTAATCTTTAACAGAAAGATATTGGCAGACTCTGCATATATCTTTTGCTGCCAGCTCTCCGCATTTTTTGCAAATTCCCATCTTTTTTCCTTTGTATTTCTCTCTTGCAAATTCAGCAATTTCATCGCCCATTGCGCAGAGTGCAAATTCTGCGCCCGGCCTGATCAGCTTAAGCGCGTCAAGAATAGTGACAAATTTATACCTCAGCGAGCCTACCCTGCACGGACAAGGTTCTGGAAAAAATTCTATTTTTTTTATTCTATTATATATGTGAATTTCATCTTTTGGAATATCTCTCAGTATTTTAATTCTTGGAATGAATCCCTTAACAGGCGGCGAAGCTGGATTAACATTTAAAAAATTCTTAAATTCCCCTTTCGCAAAATTCATCAAACAAGACTGCGCTTCGTCTGTTAAATTGTGCCCGATAGCAAGCTTGCTGGCTTCGAGCTCCCTCGCAGCTCTGTTGAGGATATAACGCCGCATAACCCCACAAACAGAGCATAAATTCGTTCCACCTTTCTGGGAAATTTTTTTGATATCTTCAAAAGACACGCCCAATTCTTTTTTAAAACTAAAACAATGAAGCGGAATGCCTAATTTTTTAGCTTTTGCTTCTGCAAACAGAAGAGAATTCTTGGAATAATTGTCTTCTCTATCCACATAGAGAGCAAAAATGTCTATTCTTCTTTGTTTGGCGTATCCTGCTAAATAGTGCAACATCAAGGAACTATCTTGCCCGCCAGAGAAAGCTACTGCAATTTTATCCCCTTTCTGGATCAGCCTGTTTTTCCGTATTGTTCTGGATATTCTTCTCTCTATTAACCTGCAGAAACAGGCTTCGCAGAGCCATTTGCCCAGATATTTTAGCTCAACTTTCGCATTTTTGCTGCAATGAGCACACTGATCAGACATGTGCTAATCAAGCCGGCAAAACCTTTAAAATATTAGCGTTCTTACATTTTCAAATGGATGAGGAACAAAATACAGATGTAAATACTCCTTCCGAAGAAGCAGAGGAAGAAGAGGGTTTGCCTTTTCCAAGAGCTCGTGTTGTATCAATAATGCGAGAGGAAATAAAAGACAAACAAATCCGTTCAGAAGTAAAAGAAGCTATGAACATTTGGCTGGGTGCATTGCTTAAAAAATTAGCAAAAGAAATGAGCAGCACACAATATGGTTCTGTTGGCATTTCTGATTTCCAGCGTGCAACAAAGCCATATGATATGATAGAAGATATTCTCAAAGATGAGGAAAGATTTTTAGTTGGGGTTGAAAAATTAAAGCTTGATTCTGACGCTATTATACGCGAAATGAGGAGATTTTTTGCTACCTTAAAAGGTACTCGCCCTGAAGAGCAAAGTCAATAATAATGGATAATGAAAAAGGTGTACTGACCGATGGTCAGACAGAGATTTTCTTTTTTATCTTGGATGTTCGCTATGAAACAATGTCTGACGGCAGGCCGCAGATTAAGATTTTTGGCGTAACGCAGGATAAAAAATCTGTTTTGGTTATAGATAAAAACTTTTACCCTTATTTCTACGCTGTTTTAAAACCAGATGCTGATGTTGCGCAGACTTTACAAAAATTAAGGAGTTTGGAGATAAAGCGTGATGCAGAGACTATCAAAATAAAAGACACTGCAATTTCGAATAAAAATTTATTGAAAAAACAGGTAAAAGTAATAAAAATTGTTGCTGATCATCCAAAAGACATTTCTATACTGCAAGACGCTCTAAGAAGCTTTGATGAAATCTCTGCAAGGCAGGAAGCTGACATAAAATTTTATCGAAGATATTTAGTTGATAAAAATTTGACTCCTTGCACCTTATGCAAAGCTGTCGGCAATTTAATCTCAGGTTCAGATGCAGATATTATATTAGCTGCCCAAAAAGTAGAGCAAACAAACACAGACTTGATGCCCCAGCCAAAAAGTCTGGCATTTGATATTGAAACTCTGTGCAGCGGAACATTTCCAAACCCTAAGAGTGATTCTATTATAACAATTTCATTTTGCGGGTCTGATGGATTCAAAAAAGCCATAACTTGGAAAAGATTTCCCAATGCTCCAGATTACGTTACTTTTGTTGACGGCGAGCTTAAATTGTTAGAAGAATTCGTAAAAACAATAAAACA
>CAYGVN010000055.1:0-5472 GCA_964353445.1 Candidatus Woesearchaeota archaeon | reverse complement strand
ACTCATCATATAATCTTGTTCCTGGAAATGGTACTGCGATATACAATCTTGCCTTGTCTACGCCGCATGTAACCGCAAATTCAATTGTCTTGATCATCGTTTCCTTAGTCTCGCCTGGCAGGCCCAAGATAAAGAAACCTTCAGTCTTGATGTCAAGTTCTTTACAAATTTTAAGAACTTCTTTTACATGCCCGAGGTCTATATTTTTACCAATCACATTCTTTAAGATTTCTTGATTACCATTTTCAATAGCAACTGTTAGAAAATGACAACCAGATCGTTTCATCCAAGTTAAAACCTCTCTATCTAACGATTGAACAAAAGCGCCGCTGCTTGGTCGCCATGTCACATTCAATTTTTCAAGCCCCTTGCATATTTCTATTGTCCTATCTTTGGATATGGTGAAATTATCATCTACAAACTCAAAATGCTTAACGCCGTATTTTTTCTTTAGATATTTAACTTCATCGAGAACGTTTTGTGCAGATCGCATTCTCATTCTATGCCCCCATACGTGATGAACAACACAAAAATTACAATTCAGCGGGCAACCACGAGTTGTAATTAGCCACCCGCGCAGGATTCTAAATTTACCATGCGTTAGAAAACTCGCGGCATTGTCAAGCAAATGCAAAAACCATCGGCGTCGTGCAAGAGATATTAATATTCGCTTCAATGAGCGCGATTTTGGGAATTTGCGGTTGATCAAAAAAGCTGCCTGTATAAATGAATAATTTTCAAAATTAATGAATTCTCGTGCAGGGAACGGTATGGTATTTAAATCAGGTACGTTTTCTCTAGGAAGCGTGTTTACTATTTTTTTGCCTTTCCTAAACACTATACCTTTAATTTTTTCCAAATTTTTTAAATTACTATCAAGAAGTTCTTTGAATGTGACTTCACCCTCTCCGAGAACAATGGTATCTACGCAGGGGTTTTGTTGGAGAAAGTGCTCTTTATACGCACTGGGATAGCAACCGCCAACAACAACTTTAATGTTTTTATCAATTTCTTTAATGGCGCGACAAACATCTTTTAGAGATTGATCTTGTGTATAAAAAGGTGCAGTTACTCCAATTACATCTGGTTTAAAAGAAAGTATTTTGTTTTTGAATATTGTTATATCGACACCAAAATGAAGAGGCTCCGTCCCGTCTTTAACATTTAGTTTATTAAAATCGATGCCCGTACAATCATCACCTGTGACACAATCATAAATGCAAACTTTATGGTCTTTCTTTATAACCGCAGCGAGGTATTCCAAAGCCAAAGGTTCACAAGGATAATAAATTTCTTTAGGATCGACAAGCCAATATGGTCTAACAAGCAATACTCTCATAGCATTTCCTTAAGTATGTTTAAAGCTTCTTCTGCACATTTCTTGACATCAAACCTTTCAACAACGACTTTTCTTGCCTCTTTGCCAAGCCTCTTTCTCATTTCAGCATTTTTAATCAATATCTTGATTTTCTCAACCATATCTCCTGGATTATTTGGTTCAAACAACAAGCCACTTTGCTTATCTGTTATAGCTTCAGGTATGCCTCCTATGTTTGCACCTATAACAGCAGTGCCACAAGCCATAGCTTCCTTTAGGTTCTGACCCATACACTCCATCAAGGTTTCTGGACACATTACAAAAATATCAGTTGCATTGAAGAACTCAGGCAAGTCTTTCTCAGGAATAAAGCCAAGTGCCTGCACGAAAGGTATATCCTTAACAATAGATTTCAGGTAATCAAAATCTTTTCCTATGCCACCAATCAATACTCTGATGTTTCCAATTTGTTTTAAAAGAGGAAGAGCTTTTACAAAAGTATCAATCTTTCTTTTAAGTGCAAGCCCAAGCAGAGATATTACAATTTCATCATCCTTGATGCCTAACCTTTGTCTGAAAGGATGACCATCAATATCCGGATTAAATCTTTCAGTATCAGTGCCTGCACAAACTACTTTTGCCTTGTCTGGATTTGCTCCGAGACTTAATGCTCCTTTCCTGCAATGCTTGCTTGTTGAAACTATAAGATTTGCTTTTGCTATTACTTCTTCCTGCAATTTTCTGTATCTCCTGTCGAACTTTGTAGTGAGCCAAGTATGTCCATAAGTTGTTGCAACGCAGGGTATTCCATTCAATTCAGACTGAAGAATTCCAGAAAGGCCTTCAAATATTTGATGTGTATAAATAATGTCCGGCTTTATTTTATTGATTATATTATAAAGTGCAACATTATATTTTAAAAAATGATATGAATACTTGCTATGAATGCTGATAGCTTTTTTTAATACCTTTAAAATGCAAGACATTTTAGAGGCTCGCAAAGCTTTGCTTTGCTCTGTTTTTGAAAACATCTTATTGTTATGTAAATATTTTCTGTAATCTATAAATTCAACTCCAGCAGGAGCTTCTACTTGCTCCGGAATTTTTAATGGAACAAGATAACTTATAATACCCCATTCTTTCCACCAGCGAGTATTGTTGTCTATGAGTCTTGTAATGCCTCCGTGTGGTTGTGCACACGGTCCTATAATAACGATTTTCATTTTTCCCCCAACATTAACATCAAATATAAATTAATAATCGCATCATCTTAATCTTTTAAATCTTTTTAAAGCAACTTTTTAAAGTTAATTAATTAGGAATATACAAATGAAAATATTACTGGTGTACCCGCCATACAACATTGAGCCAAATCCTCCGCTTGGTTTGGCGTATCTTGCAGCCACGCTCGAAAAGGCAGGCCATGATGTAAAAATCATAGATATGACGCCACTGAACATGAAGGTGGAAGAAGATATCTTGCAGGAAATAAATTTATTCCAACCTGCTATTGTGGGCATTTCATTTATGACACCGCTGGTCAAAAAAGCCGAAAAAATTGCATCTATTGTTAAAAGCGTAAGCAAAAATATTTTTGTGGTGGTGGGCGGTCCGCATGCAACAAACAAGCCTGCTGAACTGTTAGAAAATGAAGCTATAGATTTTGTAGCCATAGGAGAAGGAGAGCAGATTTTATTGGAACTTGCCAGCTTAATTGAGAACGGCAAGAAAACCTATAAAAAAATAGATGGGCTGGCATTTAAAGATAAAGGCAAAGTTGTTGTAAATAAGCCGCGAGCCCCAATAGAAAATCTGGACGGGATACCATTTCCAGCCAGACACTTGCTGCCTTTGAAAAATTATAGAGTTAATACAGAAGGTCTCGACCCAAATCTTCCAGTAACAACAGTTATTACAAGCAGAGGCTGCCCAAATTATTGTATTTTTTGTGATTCACACACAATTTTTGGGAGGAAATTTAGATTTCGAAGCGCCGAAAACATTGTAGCAGAAGTTGAAGATGTTATTAAAAGATATGGAATAACACAATTTGACTTTGTCGATGATACATTTACAATGGATAAAACAAGGGTTTTAAGTTTCTGCAATTTACTCGAAAGCAAAGGCCTTAAAATAAAATGGATATGTAATGCGCGCGTAAACACAGTTGACCTAGAAATTCTGAAAAGAATAAAGGAGTGCGGGTGTGTCCGCGTAGATTTTGGTGTTGAATCTGGAGATCAAGAAGTTATAAATAATATTAGAAAGGGGATCACGCTGGAACAGGTAACGAACGCATTTAGAATGAGCAGATCCGTAGGGCTCAAGACAATGGGTTTTTTTATGGTTGGCAATCCATTAGACAGCAAAGAAACCATTGACAAAACTCTAAATTTTATAGGACATTTGGACGTCGATTATCCAACTTTCAGCCTTTCGACACCGTATCCGGGAACTGAATTGTTCCAGATGGCAAAACAAAAAGGGTTTATTAGGCATGAAAATTGGGAAGAATATACGACCACGCGGCGGGATGTACAAAACCTGCC
Organism: Candidatus Woesearchaeota archaeon; assembly: GCA_964353445.1. Lineage (GTDB taxonomy): Archaea > Nanobdellota > Nanobdellia > UBA10117 > CAYGVN01 > CAYGVN01. Next base: position 1,605 of record CAYGVN010000055.1, on the reverse strand, counting down.
TGTTATGAGAACTGAAAAATTAGATTATGACAATGTGCTTGCGCTATACAAATATGCTCTGAAGGGATTAATAAGAATGCGCTTCAAAAAAGCACCTATTACTTTTGTTGCCTCGGAGCTAAAGAAAATTCATTCCTTTAATGATTTTACTAAAATAGTAAAAAAGGGTTTCAGATTAATTGTGTCCTGAAAAGTAAGCGAGTGCTCTAAACATCCAAGATTCAACCCATCGCGGATAGATGCTTTGGTCTATGTATCCATTCTTATATTTTCTGTAAAAAAAGAAACCCTTTTCCGACTGCATCTCGCGTATAGACCAGTTCAAAATTTTCCTGCTAATAGATTTTCCCATTTTAAAAATATCTGCATTTTGAGCAAATGTTATGATGCCTGAAGCCGCATTATGCATGTCCATTGGATACTGCACATTTGGTGCGAAAAATGGTTCTCCGGCAGGCGAGAATAGAGAAGCATAGAATTTCAACCCTCTTTTGAGTGCCCGCAGACAATCTTCATCTTTTGTCAAATTGTAATACTGCCTTAATGCAATCAAAACAAATCCAGTATGATAATTATCAATTTTTTTGTTTATATTATTTTCAGGGTATCCAAAATAGCGCCATGCGCCGTTTGCGAGCTGGCTTTTTATTGTATAATTAAACGCCCTCTTGGCGATGTCTGAATAGTCAAGTTTGCCGCTTATCCGCGAGACTCTCTGCAGGAGGGATGCTGCGTAGACATTTGCATTATGGATATGATGCTGTTTAATTTTTGGTATGTACCAAAAACAAATAGAGTTTTTATCGATTTCGTCATAACCTGAATTCAAAATAAATTTACACGTCTTTTCAACACACTCTAAATATTTTTTGTTATGCCCTATTTCATAAAAATCAAGTAAACTATGGCCAACCAGACTCGATATTATTATAGACGGCTCATTCGGTTTCCAGCGGTAATAAAACAAATATTTTGGTATAGCACTTTCCCATGAGAATGGATGCCCCCATGTCGGACAACCATGTGAAAATGTTGCCTTTTCTAATAGCGTATCCGCTAATATCCTTGCCTCCGTAAAGTACTTTCTTTTGCCTGTATTTTTAAACAAGTGGATGTAAGCCTCTAAACAATTAGCAAGCGTCTTGGGATCCAGCACTTTACGCTTTTTATAAAATTTTAATAAAAAATTTTCAGGCGTTATTTTTATGCCGTGATTATTCAAATTATTAATAAACGAGAACGCTTTATTTATCAAAGGAATACTTTTACCGAATACAAATTCAATCGCATACGGGTCGTAGCCTTCGTAGCCATTAGCTGACAGCCAGCCAATAAATTTATTTAAATATTTTGGAAGCATATTCATTTATACTCCTTGTACAGTTTTTGAAGAATCACTTTAGCGGGGTTGGAAAATTTTGGTTTATTTTTTTTACGCAATGAAGTCAGATCTATATTTTCAAATTCTTGAAGCGAGCTGGCATGTTTTACCAAGCCTATTTTGAGTAAGTAGCGATCAACTGAAAGCATAATTTTTAAGGGGTATGTTGAAATTGCCGGCACCCCTAACATAGCAGCTTCTCGTATCATAGTTCCACCACCACT
>CAYGVN010000054.1:0-5811 GCA_964353445.1 Candidatus Woesearchaeota archaeon | reverse complement strand
AAGATATTCTTTAAATCTTTTGTCAATTTTTTCCCCTAATCCGACATAATATCTCATTCCACCAATATTATCCAATATTGTGTGAAGATATAGTTTTTTTGTCTCTTTCTTATTTAATCCCGTGGCTTGTTCTATCTCCTTTTTATATTTTGTATGAATATCTGGAATTGTTGAATGTTCATAGGTATTGTGTACAAAAAAGGTAAGAGCTGTGAAATTTCTTATTGGATCTCCGGAAAATATCCAGTCGAAATCAATTAATCCCTTAAATTTCTTATCTTTTACTATAATATTTCCAAATTGAACGTCAGGAAAGACGAGTCTTGGGTCAGTAAGATTGAATAATTTTTTATTGTCATTAAGTAACTTCCTTATTTTCTGACAATATTGATGTTCTAATAATTTATTGCTTTCTAAAAAATCTAATTCCTTCAATCTTTGGTCTACATCCTCAAGCTCTGTGTTAAATATTCCCCTGAATTTATCTTTACTTTTTATTATCCATCCATAACCTTTCATCTTGATGCTTGATATTTTATCTGCTGCCCTTATTGCACTTTTCAAAATATTTATAATATTTTTTCTAATTAAGTGACCTTTTTCGATTTCTTCTCTTAATGAATTTCCTTCAACCTTTTCAACAATAAAATAAACTCTTCCACTCCGAAGTTTTCCTGAAGCAATGACTTTTGATGATATTGCTCCCTTTTCATACATTTTTTTCATAAAATATACAGTTCTCTCAAGAACAAATTTATCTTCACCAATATGTTTTATAGCGCGTATTATGAAATTGCCTTTATTTGTTTTTGCTTCAAAGACATAACTAGAATAACCGCCAGTTGGCGTTATTAGCTCTTCTTTCAACGAATATCCTAATTTATTAATAATTGTTGTTAATTCTTTTTTTATTGATTCCATATAAAAAATATAATAATTTAACTTATTAATGTTTTACTTTAAGGATTTGAGATTAATATCGAACTTATTCGCAAGGCTTAAATTTTTATCTTCTGACATTAATTAAATGAATGCTCCAAAAAAAATTGTTCTGAAGTTTGGCGGTTCTGCACTTACAAAGAAAGAAAAGACACAAAAATTTCCAACAAAAATAGAAGAAATAATCCAAAGAAGCGATGAGTTCATAGAGCAGGACAATTTTAAAAGGTTGATAGGAACAGCATCTAGCAGAGCATGCGATCCTGTTCTGGAAACTGTTATTTTAAACGGTGCCGGCCCATTCGGGCATTATCTGGTTAATGAATATAAAGAAGGTAATAAAACTATTACACCTGCTTTGGTGCACCAGTCAGTCGAGCATCTGAATTTTAAAGTGACCAGCAAGCTAAGAAAATGCGGCAGGGAAGCTGTGAGCGTGCACCCGTATAATACGTGTTTCTGCAAAGATGACAAATACAATATTACTGAATTATGGAAGATTATGAAGGCATACTTAGACAGAGGAATTACTCCGACGAGCTATGGAGACGTGGTTCCTACTGTCGGCTGCAAAGGCAAACACTTTGAAAACTATCAGGTTATTTCAGGAGATGACTTGGCTGTATCAATAGCAGATTATTGGAAAGCTGATAAAATTGTTATGGTTCCTGATGTTGATGGTGTTTATACAAGAAATCCAAAATATTCAAAAAACGCGAAACTTGTGCCAAGAATAGTTGCCAGTGAAAAATTTGAAACCATTGAAGAATTTGTCGAGGAAATGAAAAGCAGATATAATATTGAATTTCGCGAAGGCAAGGGCAAGGATGTAACAAAAGGATTTCCTGGAAAAGTCTTCAAGCTATACAATGCCACATATGAAACTGGAATTACATCCCAGATTTGCGGTGCTGATGCTTTAGAACATGCACTGCTAGGAAAAGATAACTGGAGAATGTTTAGCGGTACAATTATAAAAAGAAAATAATTATTTTCTCTCTGCTCTGAATTTTTCTTCAGGTTTCATAGCTGGGAACAGTATGACATCTCTTATGCACGGAGAATCAGTCAGTAACATTACGAAACGGTCTATACCTATTGCTGTTCCTGAAGTTGGCGGCATGCCAAACTCCATCGCTTTCAAAAAGTCTTTATCCATCGGATGAGCTTCTTTGTCGCCCTTCTCCCCTCTTTTTAATTCCTCTCTGAATCTTTTTTCTAACTCGATTGGATCCGTAATCTCAGTATAGTTATTGCCTATTTCGAAGCCTGCAACGAACATCTCAAATCTCTCAGTGTGCTGCGGCTCGTTTCTGTGAGTCCTTGCTAATGCCGAAACTTCGATTGGATAATCATATATCATTGTTGGCTTGATTAACTTCGGCTGAACAAGTTCTTCAAATATCTGATTAATTAATATCCCTCTTCGCCTGTCTTCAGGCACTTCCACTTTGTTTTTTTCTAAAAATGCTATTAATTTTTGTTCGTTCAACTTTTTCACATCAATTTTACAATACTTTTCAATCGAGTCAATCATGGTTAGTTTTTCCCATTTGGCAAAATCTAGTTCCTGGCCGTTGTATACAACTTTTGTCTTGCCAAGAGCTTTTTTTGCAGCATAAACCATAACGTCCTCCACTAATTTCATACCGTCTTTATAGTCCGCATAAGCAGTCATCATCTCCACTTGCAAGAATTCAGGGTTATGCGTTCTGTCAATGCTTTCGTTTCTGAAATCATAAGAAAACTCAAATATTTTTTCAAAACCACCAACAACTAATCTCTTCAAATACATCTCATCTGAAATCCTCAAGTACATGTTCATTTTCAATTCGTTATGCAATGTTACGAACGGCTTTGCAAAGCCGCCACCATAAATCGGCTGTAAGATAGGAGTCTCAACTTCTGTATATTCTTTATTGATCAGAAATTCTCTTATCGCAGAAATAATTTTGCTTCGTGTGATGAAAGTTTTGCGTACGTCAGGATTCATAATTAAATCAAGATATCTCTGCCTGTATCGTATTTCAACATCCTTCAGGCCATACCATGTTGATGGCAGAGGCCTTAAAGATTTAGAAAGAAGCTCTAATTTCTTTACTTTGACTGTAATCTCCCCTGCTTTTGTCTTGAAAACTTTGCCCGTAACCCCAATTATATCGCCAATGTCATATAACTCAAACTGCTCAAAAGGCCCCGCTCCTACTTCATTATACATTACAATAATCTGGATGTCTCCACTTTCATCTCTTATGTGCGAGAAAACTAATTTTCCGTGTCCTCTAAGACTGATTATTCTTCCAGCAACTGAAACTGTCTTGTTTTCAAATTTGCTGAAGTTTTTGGTAATTTCCTGCGCATGATTTGTTATTTTATATTTGTAAGGGTAAGGGTCTACTCCCAGCTCACGCAGTTTCTTTATTTTACCCAGCCTTTCCTCCTCGACCATATTAAAACCTCAAAAAACCTTGAATAAAAGCTTTGCTTATCTGTGGAATTTGACCATTATTTTGCTGTTTTCTATATCAATAACTGTATATTTGCCTTCTGAAGCTGGTCCGGAATTAATAACCAATGTTTTACCTATTCTTGTTTTGCCTTGGCCTTCATGCATATGTCCCCCAATTGCAATTAGAGGATGATATTTTTTAATTATTTTTTGCGCTATTAAGGAGCCAAAATGTTTGCCTCTGACACTCTTTGGTGCTTTTCGAGAAGTTATTTTGTCTAATTTAGTTTTGAATGGTACATTATGCGTGAGAAGTATTATTTGCTTTGGATTTTTTCCTTTAAAGAGTTTTTTAATCTTTTTGAAATTGCGAGTATAGTCTCTTTTTTCTTTTTTAGTTGGTTTTTCATCGTATAGGGGAATTTCAGGCCCGCTATTATTCTGTCCGTATCCTATTAAATAAAAATTATTGTACTTTTTGCATTTCATATCAATTGCTTGGATATTTTTGTATTTTCGGATTAATTTTCCGTAAAGATTTTTTCTTCCAAAAGTCCATCTGCTGTATTGTCCGGTTTTATCATGATTTCCAAAAACTAAAAAAGTCGGGACTCCAAGGCTATTTAGAAAATCCAGAATCTTATCACCTTTTTTTACAGAATCAGACATTAATTTTTTAGCTTTTTTCCTTCCAATAATATCATACCAATCTTTATCGCTTTCGTAATACTTGAAAGCAATAGTTCTAATTGCTTTTCCATAACAAATATCTCCTGGAGAAAGAATTAAATCAGGTTTTTCTTTCTTGAGTTTAGACTTTAATTTTTTAGGTAAACCATTATCAAAATCCCCAACTGCGAGTATTTTCATTTTATAAATTTAAGCGGGCCCGACGGGACTTTCATAGCCTAACCCTTTAGGGGTTTGGGCGGTGTCGGACTAAGGGGTGGAAACCCCTTGGGCTGACAGTTTGAACCCGCGACTCCTAGCTTAAAAGGCTAGTGCTCTACCGCTTCAGAGACCTGCAGTATCGTCAACGTTTTAGTTGTCATTGGCATAGTAGCCAATGTGTCTCGTTGGCTGTCAGATCTATGCTGAGCTACGGGCCCGTAAATTAAGAGAACTCCAAGTAGTTTTTAAAGGTTTTGAGCAGAATCTTTTAAAAATTGAATTAATTTAAAGAATTAACTTAAGCTTTTAGAGCGTCTCTTGGAGCTGGCACGAATTTGATATCCTGGAGTTTATATGTAAATTCTTTTTCCCCGCGAGCCTTAACTTTTATGTCCCATTTTATCTGCTTTTCTGAACTTTCTGGACTTTGCTTCAAACTAGTTTCTAAGAACCTCTGTGTTTCGCCTAATTCTAAACAAGTTTCTATAATAACATTTTCTTTGCCAGCATTGCTTATTTTTACTTTGGCCTCTTTTTCCACAGCGTAGAGTGGGGCTGCAGCAGTTCCCAAATCTGTCTGTACTATTTTTTGGTCTACCAGCTCTAATTTCATTTCAAGCGTATCCGGCGTTCTTAACGAAATTTCAGCATTTTTGTTTTTGAGAACATTTGGAAGAGTCCCTCCGCCTTCGTATTGCTCTGTTGTTTGTTGGCCTTTTAGCTTCTCTCCAAAAACAGCCACAGAGCCTTGTGGAAGAGTTATAGGTGATTTGAATTTTAAAGTGGTAGTAATTTCATTTTTACCAAAATGCTCTATCTCTGCTTTATATAAAATGTCATAGCCAAGCTTGTTAATGGAAAATACGCTGAATTTAGATTCACCTTTTGGCAGATTTTTCTTTCCAAAAGAATATCTGATTTGGCCTTTTTCTTCAAAAATCTCTGTTTCTTCTGCTGTAGCAACATAAGCAATAGACATTATTCTTCCAAGTCTTGCTGAATGTCGAGTAGGGAAATAAGGCTGCCTAACTTCTCCTGGAACAACTTCGAAGTCCACATTTTCAAAAGCCTTGCCAGAATTATTCTCCACTTTTATTTCAGCAGCCAGATTTAATTTATTGTCAGCTAAATTGATATTATAATGAGGCGTGATAGAAAGCCCTTCTGTTAAATAAGATAGTTCTAATATTTGTTCTCCTCTTTTTTTTAAACCTTCAAGTTGCAGCTCTAAAGCACTTTCTTTTCTAATATCCTCTTTTAATTTATAGTAAAATGCTGTTAAAGGTTTTGCGCACAAACCTTCGACGCCTTTAACCCACACCTGATCGCCCTGTACACCAACAATTTTAACAATTTCATTTCCATCATAAACTTGTTTCCCTATTTGATTTTCAGCAATTTCTCTTAAAGTCGTTGGTTCTACCACCCTTGCTTCTAATATTTTTAGATTTTTGCTGCCCAATAAAGTATGAAAGCTTTCTAAATTAGCATGATCAGGAAATCCAGTTAGTTCAATTTTCTTTGCAGCAGCT